>NZ_JBHXKE010000444.1:0-3408 GCF_042722765.1 Kitasatospora sp. NPDC058406 | reverse complement strand
GCGGAACTGGGTGCGGGCCGCTGACGCCGGGATTGCGGTGCCAGGGTCGGCGCTGAACGATGGCGAGCGGGCCGAGCTCGCGCGGCTTCGCAGGGCCGAGCGCGATTGGCAGGTCGAGAAGGAGATCCTGCGCCGGGCGGCCGCGTATTTCGCACGGGAGATGAAGTGAGGGACCGCCACTGGGACTTCATCTCCACTCACCGGGCCGAGTTCGGCGTCCAGCGTGGCCTCGTTCACGTGAAGTGGTTCAACTTCCGGGCTCTGTCGCTGATTCAGGGGTCTTGGCTGGCTGATCATGGTGATAGGAGGATGCGGCGGCGTAGGAGGTCGAAGTGCCTCGGGTGGCGGCCAAGGTGATCTCCAGCTCCACGAACGATTCCTCGGCCCGGTGAACGAGGGCTTCGAGGGCCGTCTCCGAGTGCGGGCCGAGGAGGCCGCGCGCGCCTCCTCGGTGTGGTCGAGGACATTGGCCCGGCGGCCGGCCGCGGCCTTGGCCCCGGCGAGGAGCGCGGTGACACATCCGGGTGTGAGGACCGGCTCCGCCAGTCCGCGGAGCTCGTGCAGCAACACTTCCATGTCGGACATCCGACCCCCTCGACCGTTTTCGATGATCACGGGTAGCGCTGGCAGGGGGCCTGGACCAGCGGTTCGGGCGGCCGTTCGGCCGACGGGCCTCTCGCGTCGCCGGGCGTGCCGTCCGACATGACGGGCGGCTCATGACGTGGGCCGGACAGGTGCCGGGGCGCCAGGGGAACGGCGTCGGGGGTCAGCCCCGCGCGCGGCGCATCAGCAGATCCCGCAGCTGGCGGGCGTGTCGGCGGCTGACCGCGAGTTCCGCCGTTCCCACGCGCACGGTGGTGGTCCCGGAGTCCAGACGCAGTTCGTCGATGCGACCGAGAGCGACGAGGCGACTGCGGTGTATGCGCACGAAGCCACGGGAGGCCCAGCGTTCCTCCAGCGTGCCCAGGGGAATCCGCACGAGGTGGCTGCCCTCGGCCGTGTGCAGCCGTGCGTAGTCGCCATGGGCCTCGATGTAGGCGATGTCGCCGACCGCGACGAACCGGGTGACACCTCCGAGTTCCACCGGGATGTATTCGGACGCGTCATGGGTCACGGTGGCTCCCGTGGCCGAGGGCTGCGTCCGCGCGTTCTCGGCCGGGACGGGTTCCTCGCGCACGGACTCGGCCAAGTCGCTCGCCCGACGCACCGCTTCCGACAGCCGCTCGCGCCGCACCGGTTTGAGTAGGTAGTCGACGGCCTTGAGATCGAACGCCTTGACGGCGAAGTTCTCATGGGCCGTGACGAACACGATCAGAGGAGGGCGGGCGAAACCGGCGAGGAGCTTGGCCACGTCGAGCCCGGTCAGCCCCGGCATGTGTATGTCCAGGAAGACGACATCAATAGCGTTCGCACCGTCGGGTCCGGCGTCGAGCGCTCGGCTGATGCGGCGCAGGGCCTCGGCGGCGTCGGTCGCCCCCTCGGCACTCTCGACCCGTGGATCGGAGCGCAGCAGGTACAGCAGTTCCTCCAGCGCCGGCTTCTCGTCGTCGACAGCCAGTACGCGCAGCATGCCGCCCATTCTACGGGTGCAGCGGGCACCGGGCTCAGGCCGCGCTTCCTGCCCCGGTGGAGCCGACCGGGTGCTGTGAGATATCTCCGCCGGCCGTCCGTCCCGGCCGGGGTGCCCGCCCTCGACACGCTCGGCGGCCCCGGACGGGTGGGAGCATGCCGCACCGGGCGCCGACTCACGCCGCTCCCCGCTGCGGCGCGAGCGGCCTGGCCTGCACCGCACGGAACGCACGCGGTCCGGGGACGTCGGCTACCGGGAGGACGCCGAGGTGAGGGAGTTCGATCAGACGGCAGCCGAGCCCGCGCAGCCAACCGGCCACGTTCCGGGCCTCGCCGTCGTCCAGCGCGAACACAAAGAAGCCCGGTACGAGCAGCGTGGCGATCCAGCCGCGCTCGATGGACCACAAGAGGCATTCCAGCTGCGGCAGGCCATCGACCGCCCGGCGGCCGTTGTCCAGGTACTCCACCGGCTCGGGTAGGCGGTGCCAGTGTGCGAGCCGTCCCAGCGCACGGCGGTGACACTCCATCGCCGTGCTGTCATAGGGGTAACACCGCAGGTACATGGCGGGCCGTCCATGACCGACACTCTGTCGGGGGAACGTGAGCATGCTGTCTTCACCTACTCGTCTCAGGACGTGCCGTCATGCCGACGATGCCGTTGTCCCGCGGCCGCCCGGCGGACGGTGAGCCGGCCAACACAGAGCGTGGAACACGAACGGATTGGTTGTTGCCTCCGGTACGCAAGGCCCGAACGGTTCCGGCCGCGCCCGGCGGTGGATCCGGGACCGCCGGGGTCAGGTGCCGGAAGCACGCGCACGGACGCCGAGCGGGGCGGCAGCGCGGGATGTCCAGGGTGGGCCGCTCACCGGTCGTCGCCCTTTGCCGCCCAACTCGTCCGCGCCTACGGTCCATCCCAGCCCGCGAAGGCCCGCACCGATAGTCACCGGGGCGGGAGGTGCGACGAACGGTCGCATCGTGCGGCCAGTGGTGCGCCGAGCGGTCGGCTGGGGACGGGGATGGCGTCAACCGGGAACCGGGGCGATGTCGGCGAGGAGACCCGGCGAGCGACGGGTGCCGGGCCGCGCCCCGGCGCAGGCCCAGGACGCGCCGGTGAGGCAGCGGCAGGGGATCGGCGGACCAGCAGACCCACAGGGCGAGTTCGGCCGCGCCCGCGCACCCGGCTGGCTGGCCGCTTCCTCGCGTATCCGGCCGGGGCCGGTGAGTGAGCCGCGAGCCCGTTGACGCCGTACGGGCGCGTCAGCACCGCCGGTCGCAACACCGCCACAAGCGGTTACGAGACCGTGCCGGTGGCCGGCATTCCCCGTTCCCTCCACCCCGATCCAGGACGAGATGATCGAGCTCTTCGCCGCCCACGCGGGCTGCCGGTCCCACGGCCTCGCCGCAGCGCCCGAACTCGCCTCCGACGACTTCGGCACTCCGTGACGGCGACGACTCGGGACGGGATCAAGGAGGGTGCCGGGCCCGCCACCGAGTTCCCCTGTGCGGAGGAGGAGTCGGCGTGAGTGCCTCGGGCATCTGGCTGCCGAGGTGCTCGGCCGTGACGAGTCGACACGGGCCCACGGGAGCGCCCGGGCGGAGCCGAGCAGGCCCCCCAACGACTCGCAAGTGCGGGAGCCTGCTTCGTCAGCGTCGCCTCTGCGCCGGGAAGTCGGCGAGGCCTGCCTGGATGAGGCTCATCACCGAGCTGTCGGCCAGCGTGGTGGTGTCGCCGACCTCGCGGCCCTCGGCGATGTCGCGCAGCAGGCGGCGCATGATCTTGCCGGAGCGGGTCTTCGGGAGCTCGCCGACGATCTTGATCTGCTTCGGCTTGGCGATCGG
>NZ_JBHXKE010000443.1:0-3424 GCF_042722765.1 Kitasatospora sp. NPDC058406 | reverse complement strand
GAAGCTTCTATAGATCGTCAAGCTGTAGGAGACGGAACGGGTGTGCCTCTGGATGCGCTGGTCAGGTGGTGGTAGACCTCGCGCGCGACGAAGCGGGGATCTTGGTGTTCGGCTGCGGGTGATCATGGTTGTGCGCCGGTCTCGCGGGTGCATGATGATCGCGAGATGTCCGAGGAGTGCGAGATGTCGGTCCGTCCCCGTCCGGGTGCCGAGGTCCCGGATTTGACAGCGAGGATGGCGCGGGCCAGCAACCCCGTTGGTACGACGGCGATGTGGGTGCGTGACCGTCTCGACGGCCTGTGGCGGGACGAGGACTTCGCCGACTGGTACCCGCGCGACGGCAGGCCCGGGCTGTCGCCGGCCCAGTTGGCCACGGTGAGCGTGCTGCAGTTCGTGCTGGGCCTGTCCGACCGCGATGCCGCCGAGGCCGTGCGCTGCCGCATCGACTTCAAATACGCCCTTGTGCGCCACGAGGCGCCATCACTCCGAGCAAGGGTGAGAGGCCCTTGCCGCCGGTCTGTCGCAGCAGACTAGCGAAGCTGGGGGCAGCCTGACCGCGGAGACGCGCGGGAGGGCGGCAAGCAGCCCCGACAACGACGGCCCGCATCGACACTGCCAGACGATGCGGGCCCGGCAAGCAATACGAGACGCCGTACGAAAGGAACCAGCGTCTGAAGCCCCGTAACACTTGAGCCGGCTCCAATCTGGCGGATCTGGGCCGGGAAGCAGTGCACATCACCGAAGTTGGTGGTGACTCCGAAGCCGGTGAAGGGGGCCGGTGGGGAGGCCATGTTGAAGGCCTGCGGCGTAGGCATGGCGAGGCTGCCGGGGTACAGCTGGGCGGCTAGGGTTGCGCCAGCGGTGCCCGGTCTCGGCGGCGCGGCGTACGGCGTTCTCGTCGATGTCGATGCCAAGCCCGGGGGCGGTGGGAAGGTTCGCGTGGCCGTCGGTGAAGCGGAAGGGTTCGGTGTCGATCAGGTAGTCGAGGAGGTCGTTGCCGCGGTTGTAGTGGATGCCGAGGCTCTGTTCCTGGATGAGGAAGTTCGGTATGGCGAAGCCGAGTTGGATGCTGGCGGCGAGGGCGATCGGGCCGAGGGGGCAGTGGGGGGCCATCGCGACGTCGTGGACCTCGGCGAGGGCGGCGATGCGGCGGACTTCGGAGATGCCGCCCGCGTGGGAGACGTCGGGTTGGGCGACGGCCATGCCGGTGGGAAGGACGTCGCGGAAGTCGGCGCGGGAGTAGAGCCGTTCGCCGCAGGCGAGTGGCACGGTGGTGGAGTCGACGAGCCGGCGCAGGTCGCGGGCGTGTTCGGGCAGGACGGGCTCCTCCACGAACAGCGGGTTCAGCGGTTCCAGCAGCGGCAGGATGCGGCGGGACATCGCGGTCGACAGCCGGCCGTGGAAGTCGATGGCGACGTCGTGGTGGTCGCCGATGGCGTCGCGCACGGCGGCGACGCGGTCGACGACGGCTTTCGTCCGGGCCGGGGTGTCGATGGGCCGCATGTGCGCGGAGCCGTTCATCTTGACGGCGGTGAAGCCCGCGTCCACCTGTTCGCGGGCGAGTTCGGCGACGTGGGCGGGGCTGTCTCCGCCGATCCACGCGTACATCCGCAGCCGGTCGCGGACCGGGCCGCCGAGGAGCTGGTGGACGGGCACTCCGAGGGTCTTGCCCTTGATGTCCCACAGCGCCTGGTCGATGCCGGCGACGGCGCTGGACAGGATCGGGCCGCCGCGGTAGAAGCCACCCTTGGTGAGTACCTGCCAGTGGTGCTCGATCCGCAGCGGGTCCTCACCGACGAGGTGGTCGGCCAGCTCGTGGACGGCGGCGCGGACGGTGTCCGCGCCGCCCTCGACGACGGGTTCGCCCCAGCCGGTGACGCCCTCGTCGGTGGCGATCCTCAGGAACAGCCAGCGCGGGGCGACGGGGAACGTCTCCAGCGAGATGATCTTCATGCGGTGGCCCCCTGGTCCGGTGCGTGTATCAGGTCGAGGTCGGCGGTGGCCTGCGCGAGCAGGTGCTGTACGGCGTGTTCGGCGGCCTGCGGGTCGCGGTCGCGGACGGCGTCCAGCACGGCGCGGTGCGCGGGCACGGGGTCGGCCCAGTGCTCGGTGCTGTGGACGAGGTGGTCGCGCACCCGCAGGTCGGCCGCGATCACCACTTCCATGCGGGTGAGCAGTTCGTTGTGGGCGGCGGTCAGCAGGGCGCGGTGGAACGCCAGGTCCGCCTCCACGGCGGCGTCGGTGTCGCCTCCGGCCTCGGCCATGCGTTCCAGGGCGCCGGCCAGATCGGCGAGGTCGGCCTCGTCACGGCGCTCGGTGGCGAGGCGGGCGGCGGCCGGCTCCATGATCGAGCGCACCTCGCCCAGGTTGGCCAGGAACCCCTGGTCGGGGACACCGGCGCCCTGCCAGCGCAGCAGGTCGGAGTCCAGCAGGTTCCAGTCCGCGCGGGGCCGCACGAAGGTGCCGCGTTTCTGGCGGGACTCGATGAGGCCCTTGGACGCCAGGACCCGCAGCGCTTCGCGCAGCACGGTCTTGCTGACCCCAATCTCCTGCTCCAGCTGGTCGGGGGACAGGAGCGAGCCGGGCGCGTGGGTGCCGCTGACGATCCGCTCGCCGATGATGTCGATGATCTGCTGGTGCAGATTACGGGTGGGCGGCTGGTTCATGCGGGGGCCTTCCTCGGCACGGGTCGTTCGGGGGTTGGGGACGGCCCGGAGGCGCGTCGTGATCGGTGTCATGAGGAGGCCTTGACGATCGACCAGCCTTCGTCCACCACGAGCGTGGTTCCGGTGACGTAGGAGGCGTCGGGCGAGGCGAGGAACGCGACCGCGGCCGCCACCTCCTCGGGGGTGCCGAACCGCTTGGCGACCGTCTCCGCCACACTGTCGGCCCGACCCGCCTCATCGACCCGGTCCCACGCCGCCGTCATGATCGGCCCGGGCACGACGGTGTTCACCCGCACCCGCGGCCCGTACTCCACGGCCAGCTGCCGGCCCAGGGAGCACAGCGCGCCCTTCGCCGCGGCATACGCGGGATGGCCCGGAAGTCCTACCAGCGCGTGGACCGATGATGTCAGCACCACCGAGCCGCCGCTGTCGCGCAGCAACCGGGCGAAGGCGCGCACCCCCAGCCACGCGGCCTTCAAGGTGACATCGAGCTGGCCGTCCCACTGAGCCTCCGTCAGCTCGTGCGCGGGCTTGACGACCACCGCGTACGCGTTGCTGTGCAGCACGTCCAGCCGCCCGTAGCGCTCGCGCACGTGTGCCGCCAGCTCCTCCCACATGGCCGCGGACGTCACGTCCCCGTGCCGGTACTCGGCCCGCCCGCTTTAGCCTCCGCGTTTCAGTTGGGCCCTGCTGAGCCGGGTCGATGATGTTGGTAACGCGTAGTGGTCGTGTGCGGGTGTGGGGCATGCCGAAGGCCC
>NZ_JBHXKE010000442.1:0-3440 GCF_042722765.1 Kitasatospora sp. NPDC058406 | reverse complement strand
GCCCTGAAGGACCCCTCACTCGGGTGCGCCGACCGGCGCACCGTCAGACGAGGCTCAGAAGCACTCGTTGCCCGGGCCGTCGCCGCTCTTGAGCTTGAGGCTCAGACCGTTGAGGACGAAGGTGCCGGCCGACGTGGCGCGTGCGACCTGCTCGACGCCGGTGAGGTCGGCCTCCCTGGCGGCCTGGGCGAAGCCGACGGCGCCGGTCGGAAGCTTCTTGCCGGCTTCCTTGAGGGCCGGGTGGCCCTTCCAGCCCTGGGTCGCCGAACCGGTGAGGGTCGAGGCGTCCTGACCGATGTTGATGTCGGTGAACTTCGCGTCGGCCTTCAGCTGCTCCAGGTCGATCAGCAGGTTGTGCGCGGTGACCGGCTTGTCCTTGTCGGTGCCGGCGTTCAGCTGGAGGGTGATCTTGCCGAGGCCGAGCGCCGAGAGGTCGGTCACCACCGACTGGCAGAGGTTCTCGATGATGGCGTCGTCGAAGGCCGAGACGGCGACCGGGTGCGGCGTGCCGTTGGCCTCGATGTCGACCGTGCCGAACTGGGCGAAGTTGGTGCCCTTGAGGTGCGAGGTCTTCACCTTGAACTGCTGGCCCGAGATGCTGAACGACGCCGCGAGCGCGCTGTTGGCGATCGAGACGCCGACCATCGCGGTGGCCGCGACGCTCGGCACCATCACCAGGGCGAAGCGCTTCCAGCGGGTCTTGCCGTGGGTCTGGGACATGCGTGTCCTCCTATCGGACGTACATCTCCGGCTCCCCGGCGGTGCGTCCCGCACCGGTGGGGGGCCTGGGATGGGAGAGAGCTACGTCCTCGGTAGCGGAGAGCGCCGTGACAACACGGGCGATCCCCCCGAGCGACAACCAGTGACCGCGCGGGCAGCGCGGCCTGACGAAGGACAGGAACCGCCGTGGGACCGCGGATACCCCCCTGCCTTCATGCCGGCGGCCGGGGCCGACGGCTGCCCGGTGGGGATCCCCCGCTCCGTCGTCCCCGGCCGGCTGCCGGGAGTTGGAGTGTGGGGACCGGGCGTGCCGATGCTGCTCGAATCCCGGGCTGAGCACAAGAGGTTCATTACTGACGGGTAATCCAACATCGGACGGCGATGATCATGGAATGAGCCACATGAACACGCAGAGTCACGAATTGAAGGAATGGTGACGGCGAAATCCCCCGGAAACATCAGCGAAACACCCGTGGACGGTCACATGTCGTGACCGTCCACGGGTGTTGTCAAGATTTGGTAAACCTCTGGCGCGGCGACCGGATTGTCGCCAAATCACCAGCGGCACCGCAGGTCGTCCACCGTGCCGGAACAGCGGCCTCCGGCCCGCCCGGCGGGCCCGGAACGACAGGGCCTCAGAAGAGCACGCGCGCCAGTGCCTGGCGGGCCGCCGTGACCCTCGGGTCCTCGGTGCCGATGACCTCGAACAGCTCCAACAGCCGGACCCGGACGGCGTTCCGCTCCTCGCCGAAGGTCCTGCCCACCGTGTTGACCAGGCGGCCGAACGCGTCCTCGACGTGCCCGCCCACCAGGTCCAGGTCGGCCGCCTGCAGCTGCACCTCGACGTTCTTCGGGTCCGCGGCGGCCGCGGCCCGGACCGCCTGCAGGTCCAGACCCTCCACCCGGCGGAGCAGCTCCGCCTGGGCCAGGCCGAGCTTCGCCTCGGTGTTGCCCGGCTGCTCGGCCAGCACGTTCTCGTACGCCTGGACGGCGCCGCCCAGGTCGCCCCGGTCCAGCGCGTCGTGCGCCGCCGCCAGGGCCGGGTCCTCGGGCCTGCCCGGCGCCTCGGCGGACTCGGCGCCGCCCGGCAGACCGGCACCGCCGACGATGCCGAAGCGCTGCTCGGCGACCAGGATCAGCTGGTCCAGCACCTTGCGGACGTTGGCCTCGTTCTCGGCGCCCTGGAAGAGGGGCACCAGCTGGCCGGCCACCACGGCCATCACGGCCGGGATGCCCTGGATGCCGAACTGCTGGGCGATCAGCTGGTTGCTGTCGACGTCGATCTTGGCGAGCACGATCCGGCCGGCGTACTCCTCGGCCAGACGCTCCAGGATCGGACTGAGCTGCTTGCAGGGCCCGCACCACTCGGCCCAGAAGTCGATGACGACCGGCACCTCGGTGGAGCGCTGGACGACCTCGGTCTCGAAGGTGTCCTCGGTGACATCGATGACGAGCGGGTAGTCGACCCCGACCGGGGCGACTCCGTCCTCCTCGGCGGCGGCCGCCTGGCGGGCCCGCTCGGCCCGGGCCTGCTCGGCCTTCTGGGCAGCTTCGCCGGCTGCCTTCACTGCGGCGAGATCGACCGCACCGCGCAGGGCGGAGCTGTTGGGACGCGAATTCCGTGGCTGCATGGCACCATCCTCCCCCGTCCGCCCTGCCTGCGGGCACCACCTTCCGGAAAACCGACCCGCGCGGGCTGCGCGGCCTCGATTCCCCCGGTGGAGAACCCGACCCCCGATAACCTGAACCGTTCGGTGCGGATCCCCATCCGCACCCGTGCCGCTCCCGTCCCACGGGGTGGCGGCGCCTGGTCGTCGTCAGCTTTCGCTACGAGTCGTAGCGTAACTGGATCGAGGGCACCCGCCGCAACCCCCGCCGGCACTCCCGCAACGTGAGCTGCCCCACTTTCCGGCTCGGCCCGGCTGACCTGGACACGGTGAAGTCGCTACCGTTACCAGCCCCACCCATGTTACTTACCGGTAAACTGCAAGGAGGCCCGGTGCCGGCCCCCCAGCCCCCCGTGACCCCGGCGCACCCGGCCCGCCCGGACGAACCTCCGGAAACCCCGGAGAACCCCGACGGCGCGACCGTCCGCGCCAAGGGTCGTCCACGCAGCGCGGCCGCCGACCGCGCCATCCTGGACGCCACCCGCGAGACCCTCGCCGACCTCGGCTGGGGCGGTCTCACCATGGGCCACGTCGCCACCCGCGCGGGCGTCGCCAAGACCACCCTGTACCGGCGCTGGCCGTCCAAGAACGAGCTGGTGGTGGACGCCGTCGCCAGCCTCTTCGACGAGCTGGTGATGCCCGACCTGGGCAGCCTGCGGGCCGACATCGAGGGCGTGGTCGCCCAGTTCGCCGACCTGCTGGCCCGACCGGAGACCCAGGCGGCCCTGCTCGCCCTGTTCGCCGAGGGCACCCGCGACCGGCAGCTGCGCCGGCGGATCCGCGAGGCGATCGTCGACCCCCAGAAGAGACTGGTCCGGCAGGGCAGGGCCGCCGCCCAGGCGCGCGGCGAGCTGGCCCCGGACTGCGACGAGAAGACCGCCGGGGAGGAGATCGACATCATCTTCGACACCATCGCCGGGACGGTCGAGCACCGGGTGCTGGTCAGCGGCGAGCCGATCACCGGCGAGTGGACCCGGCGGTTCACCAACCTGCTGCTCGGGCCGTTCCCCAGCCTGCTGGCACCCTGACGGCGCCGCCGGAGCCGTCCGGCGG
>NZ_JBHXKE010000441.1:0-3452 GCF_042722765.1 Kitasatospora sp. NPDC058406 | reverse complement strand
AGCTGCACCCCCGCGAGGTACAGCTCACCCGGCACACCCGGCGGCACCGGACGCAGCCGCGCGTCCAGCACGTGGGCCCGGGTGTTGTCGAGCGGACGCCCAATCACCGGCCCGTCGGCGTCCGCCGTCCCGGCCACCAGGGCGTCGACGGTGAACTCGGTCGGCCCGTAGTAGTTGACCACCCGGACGTCCGGGTGGCCGCGCAGCTCGGCCCAGAGGTCGGGCGGCACGCCCTCGCCGCCGAGCAGCAGCACCGGCGGGCGGTGGGCGCCGGTCAGCAGGCCGGCGTCCAGCAGCTGCCGCGCGTAGGAGGGCGTGACGTCGAGGGCGTCGATCCGGTGCTCGGCGCAGTAGCCGACGACCGCCTCGGCGTCCCGGCGGAGGATGTCGTCGAGCAGGTGCAGTTCGTGGCCGGCGATCAGCCAGAACAGCTGCTCCCAGGAGGAGTCGAAGGAGAACGACGCGGTGTGCAGGGCGCTCACGCGCCGGCCCAGTGCGGCGGCGACCGGACGGTAGAGGGTGCGGTCGTGGTCGTGGTACAGGTTGTCGAGTCCGCCGTGGGTGAGGACGACCCCCTTGGGCCGCCCGGTCGAGCCCGAGGTGTGGATGACGTAGGACACCTCGGACGGGTCGGCCGGGACGTGGACGGTCGCGGCCGGTCCGGCGGCGAGGTCCGCGGCGGTGGCCGGGTCGTCGAGGACGAGGGTCCCGGTCCCGGGCGGCAGCAGCCGGGCGCTCGCGCCGGTGGCCAGGACGACGTCCGGGGCCGAGTCCGCCAGCATGTGGGCGAGCCGGTCGGCGGGCAGCCCGAGGTCGAGCGGCAGGAACCCGCCGCCCAGGCGCAGCACGGCCAGCAGGGCGGCGACCGCGTCGGCGGTGCGCGGCAGGGCGAGCGCGGTCAGCGTGCCCGGTCCGGCGCCGTGGGCGATCAGCAGGCGGGCGAGCCGGTTGGCGCGCTCGTCGAGCTCACGGAACGTCAGCCGGTCGGCGCCGGCCACCACGGCGGTGGCACCGGGGGTGGCGGCGGCCCGGGCGGCGAACTCCTCGGCGACGGTGGTGACCGGGCGGACGCGGCCGGTGGCGTTCCAGCGGTCCAGGTCGGCGTGCTCGCCGGGGGACAGCAGGTCGAGCCGGCCGATCGGGGTGCCGGGCTCGGCCGTCACCAGGGTCAGCAGGCGGACCAGCCGGGCGGCCAGGGCCTGCACGGTGGCGCGGTCGAACAGGTCGGTGGCGTAGCGGATGCCGCCGACCAGTCCGTCGGCGGCGGGGTCGCCGGCCGCCGGATCGGCTGCGGACGAGCCGCCGGGCCGGGCCGGCCTGAGCACCACGTCGAGGTCGAACTTGGCGGCGCCGGGGTCGACGGCCACCTCCTCGGTGGCGAGGCCGAACAGCCGGGAGGTGTCGGGGGCCGCCTCCTCCAGCGCGACCATCGCCTGGAACAGCGGGTGGCGGCCGGGGGCCCGGGGCGGGGCGAGCTCCTCCACCACCCGGTCGAACGGCACGTCGGCGTGGTCGAGGGCGGCGAGGTCCGCGGCCCGGACCCGGTCGAGCAGTTCGGCGAAGGTCGGATCGCCCGACAGGTCGGCGCGGAGCACCACCGTGTTGACGAAGAAGCCCACCAGCCCGTCCAGCGCGGCCTCCCCGCCGCGCCCGGCGACCGGCGTGCCCAACGGGACGTCGTCACCACCGCCGAGCCGGTGCAGCAACGCCGCCACCGCCGCGTGGACGACCATGAAGGGCGTGGCTCCGTGGTCGGCGGCGAGCGCGCGCAGGCGCTCGGCGACGTCCGCGGGGACGGCGAACCCGACGGTGTCGCCCCGCCCGCTCGGAACGGCCGGCCGGGGACGGTCGGCGGGCAGCGGGATCTCCTCCGGCAGCCCCGCCAGCGCCCGCCGCCAGTGGGCCAACGGCGCCGCCTGGTCCAGACTCGCCTGCCAGAGCGCGAAGTCCGCGTACTGAACCGGAAGTTCGGCGAACTCCGGGGCCCGGCCCGCCAGCCGCGCGGCGTAGCCGGCCTGGAGGTCCGCCATCAGCGGCCCCCGGGAGGCCTCGTCGCCGGCGATGTGGTGCAGGGCGACGACGAGCGTCGCGGCACCGGTGGGATCCCTCAGCAGGGTGGCCCGCAGCGGCGGTTCGGCGGTCGGGTCGAAGCGGTGCGCGAGCGCAGCGGCGATCTCCCGGTCGACCTGGTCGCCCGGGACGTCGCGGACGGTCAGCGGCGCGGCCTCGGCCGCCTCGGCCGGGGTCAGCACCCGCTGGTACGGCTCCCCGTCCCGCTCGCCGACAACGGTGCGCAGGCTCTCGTGCCGGGCCGTCAGGTCGGCCAGCGCCGCCGCGAGCGCGGCCACGTCGGGGGTCCCGTCGATCCGGGCGACGAAGGGGATGGTGTAGGTCGCGCTCGGGCCCTCGACCTGGTACTGGAACCAGAGGCCGCGCTGCGCCGCGGAGAGCGGGAGCGGCTCGGGGCGCGGTCCGGCCGTCAGCGCGGGGCGCTCGACGGCGGTCCGGCCCGCCAGGCGGGCGGCGAGCGCGGCCGGGGTGGGCGCCTCGAAGACGTCCCGGATGGCCGCGTCGACGCCCAACCGCCGCCGGATCCGGCCGGCGGCGCGCGCGGCGAGCAGCGAGTGGCCCCCGAGCGCGAAGAAGTCGTCGTCCGCACCCACGGCGGTCAGGCCGAGCACCTCGGCGAGGATGCCGCAGATCACGGCCTCGGCCGGGGTGGCCGGCAGCCGACCGGCCGTGACGGCCCGGTCCGGGGCGGGCAGTGCCCGGCGGTCGGTCTTGCCGTTGGCCGTCAGCGGCAGCACCTCAAGCACCACGACCACCGACGGGACCATGTACTCGGGCAGCACCGCCGCCACACCCCGGCGCAGCTCCTCGGGGGCGGGCGGCTCCGCCTCGGCGCCGGTGCCGTCCGCGGTTGCGTCCGTACCGCCGGTGCCCGTGACGTAGCCGACCAGCTGCTGTTGCCCGGGCACGTCCTCGCGGACCAGGACGACGGCCCGGCCGACGCCCGGCAGGGCGGCCAACGCGGCCTCCACCTCGCCGAGTTCGATCCGGAAGCCGCGCAGCTTCACCTGGTCGTCCACCCGGCCCAGGAAGTCCAGCTGCCCGTCGGCACGGCGCCGCACCAGGTCACCGGTGCGGTACATCCGCCCGCCGGCCGGGCCGTACGGGTCCGCCACGAAGCGGCCCGCGGTGAGGCCGGGCCGCCCGAGGTAGCCGCGGGCCAGCTGCTCACCCGCGAGGTACAGCTCGCCGGGCACACCGGTCGGCACCGGCTGGAGGGCACTGTCGAGGACCAGTGCGCGGACCTGCGGGAAGGGCACGCCGATGGCGGGGACGCCCCGGTGGTCCGCCGCCAGCTCCGCCGCCGTCGCCCACACCGTCACCTCCGTCGGCCCGTACACGTTCGTCACCCGACCGCACCCACGCACCAGACGCTCCGCCAA
>NZ_JBHXKE010000440.1:0-3486 GCF_042722765.1 Kitasatospora sp. NPDC058406 | reverse complement strand
CGCTTCGCGCCAGCCCAGCCGCGCGGTCGCAAGGTCAACCCGTCTGTGGGGCTCGTATATGTGTATAACCCCCAGGTCCGGGTCGGGGCCCGGCCCAGAGCCCTGCCACCGGGGATTCCCCGGTCCCGGGAACGGGGGACGCCCTCGGAGTCGCCGGCCCGCCGCCCGAGCGGTCCGCCCGCCCGAATCCCCGGCCGGGGTGACGGAGCGACGCGGGCCGACAGCACCTGCCCGACGGCCTCCGGCAGCCCGGCCGCCTTCAGCGTGGGCCGGTAGCCGGGCTCGGCCCACGGACGGCCGTGGTGCAGCCAGACGCTGTGCAGGCCGGCCAGCTCGGCCCCGGCGATGTCGGCGGGGGCGTGGTCCCCGATCATCCAGGTGTGGCTGGCCCAGTCGCCGATCGGTGCGATGCCGCACCGCTGCGCGGCGATCTCGAAGATCAGCGGGTCCGGTTTGAGGCAGTCCGCCTCCTCGGAGATCACCCAGCCGTCGACCAGCGGACCGAGTCCGGTCCGGCGGATCTTCTCCAGCTGCGGCCCCGTGCCGCCGTTGCTGACGATCCCGAGCGTCCACCCGGCGGCCCGCGCCGCCCGCAGCGCGTCGATGTTGCGGGACGGGCAGTGGATGTGGGAGTTGATGCCGCGCCGGTAGTGGGCGAGAAGGCGGTCGAGTGACTCGTCCAGTCCGTAGCGGCGGCGGGCGGCGGACAGTACGGTGCTGCGCGGTACGTAGCCGCCGCCGTCGATGGTGGAGAGCCAGTCGACGTCGCCGGGCGGCAGCCCTCGTTCGGTCAGGAATTCCTGAGCCCAGGCCCGGAAAGCGGCGTCCCTGGGGAGCAGCGTGTTGTCGAGGTCGAGCAGGAGCAGGGGCATGCCGAGCATGGTGCCAGCGGCCGTGCCTATGCACCTGGCAAATGCCAGACGGCGTCGCGAACCCGTGCGAAATGGCCGAAACGGGGGCTCGGTGCCACACTCCCGGGGCGGCTGCGTCAGGTGGGGCTCGCCCTACGGGCCCCGGACGACCCGCCGCGGGCCCGCCGCGCGGTGATCGGGCGGCAACGGATCGTCATCGATCCATGACAGTCCGGTCACGGTGTCCCGGTGGCCTGTTGCGCCGCCCGGCCCGCTCCGTCAAGCTCCAGGGAACCTCTGTCGCCGGAGGGGCGCGTCAGCGTGCCCGGGGGCGTACGGCCGACGGGGGTTACATCCCCCGTTCGCGGGAACAGTGTCGCCCCGAGGTCTTGTGGCTGGGCCGAGTCCCCGGCCCGTCGTACTCTGAAAGGAACAGGTCACCAACGGTGGTGCGCGGCGCAGACCGACGTCGTCCCCTGGGCGGGCCTGCTGCTCGGGCAGCGATGTCCTCTCCTGTCAGCCCATCCCCTTCGAAGAGCCTTGTGCCATGGCTGGTTCTGAGTCCTTCCGACCGGTGGAGCCGGATGCGGACGTCCGGAGCAGTGGCCTCACCCGGCCCCTCCGCAACATCGTGCGCCGAGGCCGCCCCGGCTCGGGTTCCCGCCACCGGCGGGACGAGCACCGCGACGACCGCGCGGAGCCCCCGGTGACGGGCCGCCCCGGTCCGGGCGCCGACCGGCCGAGCGCCTCCGGCCCCACCCGCGCCGTCGGAGAACCGGCGGTCCGGCCGGCGTCCTCGCGTTCCTGCGACCCCGCCTTCCGTCACGGTGTGGTGGTGGGTTTCGACGGTTCGCTGTCGAGCGAGCGCGCCCTCGCCTACGCGGTGGGCATGGCCCGCCGCTCCCAGTGCGGACTGGTGATCGTGCACGTGGCCAACCGCCTGCCGGCCACCGTCTGGGCGGGCTGTGAACCGCCGGTCTTCGTCGACCTCCCCGACCACCGGACCGAGGTGCTCGGCCTGGAGCTCGCCTGCGCGGACTTCCTCGCCGGCGTCCCCTGGGTCCTGGTCGAACGGGGCGGCGACATCTGCCACGAGATCGAGGAGGTCGGCCGTGAGTACGCCGCCGACGCCATCGTGGTCGGCAGCACGCACGGCCTGCTCGGCAAGATCTTCGGATCCGTGTCGGGTCGCCTCGCCCGCCGGGCCAACCGTCCGGTGATCGTGATCCCCTGACGATTCGCCGGCTACGGCGTGGCGGGCCTGCCGCTGGGCCGAACGTGTCACCCCTGCCGGTGGGTCGGTACCGCGCTCCCGCCCGGCCGGGAAGCGCGGTGCGAAGAATGACAAGGTGATCAATCGGCCCACTCCGCCCGATTCCGGGCCGCCCGGACGTCCTCTCCGTCGTGCTCCCCGCCGTGTCACCGCCCTCCTCGTCCTGTCGGCCGCTGTGCCGGCACTCCTGCCGCTCGCGCTCCTCGCCGACGCCCCCGGGGCGTCGGCGCTCAGCCCGGCGGGCGGAGAAGCCCGTGGCGCGGTGCGGCTGGAGGTCCGCACCAACGGGGCCACCGGCACCGGGGTCCGGGTCCGGTCCGGCGAACAGCTGCTCCGGGTCTACCGGCTGGCGAACCAGGCGGAGTACCCGCTGACCGTCTCGGTCCTGAAGGACGCCCAGGTCTCCGGGGCCGCGGTGGTCTGCGGCGGGCAGCAGCCGTTCGTGCTCCCCGCCCTCGGTGTCGTCGAGTGCTCGGCCACCCTGCCGGCGCAGAGCGGTCAACAGCGGGCCGTCGTCCGCGTCGAGGCGGACGCTCCGAAGGGCCTCCCCAAGGCCGTCGTGACCGCGGAGGCCGGCTATCTCGGACTGGTCGCCGGGCTGACGCTGGCCCGGGTCGGCGTTCCGGCGGGCACGGGTGTGGTGACCCGTTCCGCAGCCCGTTCCGCAGCCCGTTCCGTCGCCCGTTCCGTCGCCCGTTCCGTCGTGCCGCCCGGGGACCGGGATGCGGTGGCCGACGGAGCCCTCCCGCCGGCTGGTCCGGCCTCCTCTCCCGAGCGGCTTCCCGGGCGTCGCGTCACCGTGGCACGGGTGGGCGGAGACGTCCTGCTGAGGTACCGGGTGGACGCGGTCGGGGACTCGCCGGTCAGCGCGGTCAGCGTGGTGGACCTCCTCCCCGGGGTGGGGCAGGTCAGCTGTCTCGGCCAGTCCGCGGCCGGTCTGCTGGAGCCGGGCCGGCCGTTGGACTGCACCGCCTCGGGCGAGGCCCGGCCCGGCAGGCACTCCGCCGTGGCCCGGGCCGAGGGCCTGGCAGCGGACGGGGCGGTCGGCCAGGACGGGCGCCCGCTGGCTCCCCGCCCGCTCGCGGCGGAGGCACCGGGGGAATACGAGGGCGAGGGCCCGGCTCCGGCCGCCCAACCGGGTACGCCCGCCCAGCCCGGGGCGGCAGCCCCGCCCGGCACGGCCGGCAATCCGGCGCCGCCGGGTACCGGCGGCGCTCCCGCTGCTCCAGGTGCTCCAGCCGTTCCCGGTGGAGCGGTGGCCGGGGCAGCGGCCCCCGGGGCGGTCAACCCGGCGGTCGCGCCCCCGGCGGCCGGTGCCGCAGCGGCAGCCGCTGCCGCCGCGAACGCTCCGCCGCCCAACCC
>NZ_JBHXKE010000439.1:0-3498 GCF_042722765.1 Kitasatospora sp. NPDC058406 | reverse complement strand
GATGATCAGCCTCATGACCCGCCGCCTCACCGGCGAAACGACCCCCACCTGGCACGGAACCTGACCTCGACAACCAGGAGCGAAACACCCACTTAGGGGGCGACGGGCTTCCTGCGGGTGAGGGCGAGCGCCTCCTCGCCGAGGAGGTCCTGCCGGCGGTGCTGGCCGGGTCCGTGCGGCAGGAGCGGCCGGTGGTGGTGTTCGTGGCCGGGCAGGCCGGCAGCGGCAAGACTCTCGCCGACCACCTCCCGACCGAACCGGCCCTCATGCTCGTCGGCGGCCACCCACTGCCCGCCGACGCGCCACCGCACCCGCTGCCCGACGCACTGCGGCACCTGCCCGCGGGCGTGCCCACCGGCGAGCGGCGGGTCGTCGTCACCACGAGCGCCGTCCTCGCCTGGATCAAGAGCGGCCCCGACTCCCGGGTGAACATGTGGCTGGACCGCGCGGTGCTGCCGGAGGCGGCCGCCGGCGAACTCGTCACCGTCCTCGCCCGCACCGGCGCCCACGAACGGGCCGACCACCTGCTGGCCGAACTCGCCCTCCTCGGAGTCCGCCGCCCCAGCACCGCCGAGCACCGCACCACCCTCGCCGCCGACACCGCCCACGCCCTGGACCTCACCGCCCGGGCCGCCGCCGCCGGCCTCGACCTGACGATGCCGGACGCCCTCTGCGCGGCCACCGCGCACCGCCTCGACGCACCGCTGCCCGCCGAGGCGCCGTAGCCGCGACCGGGGCCGCGCCGGGAACCGGCCACGGCGCGCGTGAACCCCCAGGTGCTCGCCGCCGGGGTGTGCGAAGGGGGCCGGGCCCGGGGACGTAGGGGGGTTGGTCCGCCGGGGCCCTGCCGTGGGCCAGCAGCGCCGGGGAGGACGTGGCGCAGCCGCTCTGGCCGGCGGCCCGGTGGTGCTGTGGTGGGACCGCCGTGCCGGGAACAGTAGACCCGCCAACCGGCGGTGGCCAGGGGTTTGGCCTGCGACCTTCCGGCTGCGAACATGTCATTCCGACGGCCTGGCTCCCGAACTCGGATCGGCGCGGAGCTCGGCGGCCCGCCGAACCCGCGCCGCCTTCGCCCGCCGGTTCCTGCGCGAGGCCGAGTCGGTGCTGGAGCTGTTCGAGGCCACCATCGTGGCCCACCCCATGGGCGCCATCGCCGAGCAGCAGCTGCGCATCCTCGCCAGGCTGTTCCTGTAGCCCCGGCCGACGCGTCCCCCCGCGGGCAGAACGCCGGCTCCGATCAGTCCTGAAGCCAGGCATCGCCGGGTGCGCTGTGCGTACCGCGCCATGCAGGGAGGCTGTAGCGGGTGACCAGGGTCCAGGCGGTGCGGGTGGCATCCTCCACCCAGGCGTGGCCGGCGGCCGGGAGGCCGGGCGCGCCGCGCAGGTTCCCGGTGATCTGCTCCTCGGAGATGTGCTTGTTGCCCCGGCCGAGGTACTTGAGGACGTAGATGGCGAGGTAGTCCACGTCGGAGGAGTCGCCGTCGCCGCTGAGGATCTTGCGCAGCCGGTACCGGAACTTGGAGCCGATGCTGTCCGGTCCCTCACCCCAGAAGGGTCGGACGGGGTCCGGGAGCATGTCGATCAGGTCGACCAGGTGAGCGAGGTCGACGTCGTCAGCCACGGTGACGATCTTGCGCATATGAAGTTCCCTCCGGTAGGCGGCGGCCTGTACGGCCGAACCGTTGCCGCCCTCGTCGGCGGGCCGGCACCACCACGGACACGCGTGAACGTCGGACCGGAACACGGACACAGCAACAGCCGTGCCCAGGCTGGCGCGCCGTAGTCCCTGGCGTCCCGGGAACCGCTGAAATGGCCGGTACCTGCTCAGCGGCGTGACTTGTCGCCCCAATAGCCGATCACCGATCCGGTCAGCCGCTCGTTCTCGCGGGCGTGGGCAGGATCGAGCAGAACAAGCCGTGCAGACGCAGCATCAGCGACGCGAACTGGATGGCCAGTCGTCCGGGCGCCCGTGACCTCTTCATGCCCCAGCAGTGCCCGCCCGGCAGGCTGGCCTGGCCTGCGGCGCGTGCGGGAAGGTCGACTTCCGCCGCGACCAAGGACGACGACCCGGACACCCACGTGAGGTCCAGACGGTGCGGCACCGCACCCGGGTGCCCCGGAGTTGTCGCCGCAGACAGAGGCCGCTGACTAGTTGTAGCGCGGGTCGGCCAACTTGATCGCGTTCGTCGCGGACACACACGGCCAGGGCACCCCGCCGCAAGCCGGGCAGGTCGGATCGCTGCGATCGCTGGGCGCGTGCTCGGCCAGCTCCTTGTCCGCGATCGCACGGATGCCGCGCTCGTCGAACGACATGCCCTGGTAGGTGTCGCCCGCGAGGAACACAGCGTGGTCGTAGGCGGCGAACTGCTGCGCGAGGTCGGGATCCATGCCGGGAGAGTAGAACACCGCACCGTCCGCGGGCAGTCCGGGGCCGCCCCACATCTTCCGCTGCCGGCCTACGGATGCGGGCCGATGAGCAGCACGGTGAGCGCCGGACCGTCCCGACTGTCGCCGGCTTGACGGCCGACGGCCGTGCCCCGGGTCCAGTAGATCCGCCAGGCGCCGGCGCGGGTGTCGATGCAGGAGTCGAAGACCCGGTGACGGGGATGGCCGGGCAGGACGTGGTAGCGGTGGGTGCGCAGGCCGGGGTGGCGCAGGCGACGGCGAGACGGTCGAGCGCGCGGCCCCGTGCCAGGCAGTGCAGGGCGCGGGCGGCGGCGGGGGTGCAGTGCAGCGTCGGCACCGTGGTCTCCTTCGCCCGGGGCCCTCGGCGGGCGGCGGAGGGTGCGGCCGGCCCGGTCCATGACACGGGCATGAGGAATTCGTGAGGGGGTTCTGCAGGATCGTCAGGGCGGACCGGGCGGCGTGCCCGCCGGAGAGCGGTCCGCCGTTCGCCCGTCCGTGCCGCAGCGGTGCCGATGCGGCACATGCCCGGCCTCACCCGCCCGTCGACCGACAGGAGTCCACCGTTGAACCGCACCGTCTCGTTGCGACGCGCCGCGGCACCCGCCGCCCTCGTCCTCACCGCCGTCACCGTGTTCGGCGCGCTCGGCGCCGGGTCGGCCTCCGCGACCCCGTCGCGGCCCCCGACAGCCAGCTGCAACCCCAACCTCGACTCGGTGTGGACCGATGTCACCGCCGCCCAGGTGGACCCGGTCGTCACCGACTTCCTGGCGGTGAACATCGCCGACGGCACCACCGGCCAGCGCACCGAGACGCTCACCCAGGTCGACTCGGTGACCACCCAGGTCAACGCCAGCACCGAGATCACCGCCTCGACCGGCTTCCTGTTCGTCAAGGTCTCCGCCAAGGTCGGCTTCTCGGTCCAGAACACCACCTCGACCATTAGGACCAACGCGATCACCTCCACCTGGAACTTCAACAAGGCCGGCTACTACGGCCTCTAGCCTGCGTGTTTCACTTGCGGCGGTGTCCGGATCATGAGCGGGAACGCGAAAGTGCCTTCTGCGCTGGGAAGATGAGGCTTGTCGAAGGTCT
>NZ_JBHXKE010000438.1:0-3521 GCF_042722765.1 Kitasatospora sp. NPDC058406 | reverse complement strand
GATCCCCAACGCCGCCCCGGTCGGCGGGCTCCCCGACCGGCCGGGCCCTGCCGGTCGGGGACCGCTGATCGTCGCCAACGCCGTCGAGGCCGCTCAGCTCGCGGGCGCCCGCGACCCGGGCCGGCCCCACGACGAAACCCACGACGAGGCCCACGACGAGGTCCTCGGCGAGACCCACGGCGAGACCCGTGGGAAGGCCGCCGACGCGGCCCCGGCCGCCACCGCCCTGGCCGCCCTCGGCGAGGGCGCCGTGATCACCCTCGGCGCGGCCGGCGCACTGGTCGCCACCGACGGCGCGGTCCACCACGTCCCCGCCCCCGAGGCCACCGTCGTCGACACCACCGGCGCCGGCGACGTCTTCTGCGGCGCCCTGGCGGCGCGGCTCGCCGACGGCGCGTCCCTCCCGGCGGCAGCCGCCACCGCCGCCGCGGCCGGTGCCTTCGCCGTCACCGCCCCGGGCGCGCGCGGAGCCCTCCCCCGGCCGGCCGATCTCGGTCTCGCCCCCGGCCCCGGGCGCCCCTGACCCGCCCGGACTCCGCCGCCGGGCACCTCGCCGCACCCCCGCAGCCCCCCACGGCGGCACCGCCCGCACCGCCGCCCACGACGACGCCCGGACCGTCCGGCCCGGGCGTCGTCCGTCCGCGGGACCGGCTCAGGGCCGGCCCATGTGGGTCGGGTAGTAGCCGCTGCTGATCCGGGAGACACGGATCAGGGTGCCGGGTCGCGCAGCCTCCACGTACTGGTTGTTGCCCAGGTAGATCGCCACGTGGTGGATGCCCCGCGCGGTGCCGTCGTCCGACCAGAAGAGCAGGTCGCCGCGCTGCAGCTGGCTCGCCTTCACCGGGGTGGTGGCCGCGTACTGGTCGTTGGCGACGCGCGGCAGTTCGACGCCCCCGCGCCGGAAGGACTGCTGGACGAGGCCCGAGCAGTCGTAGCCGTCCGGCCCGTTCCCCGCCGTCTTGAACGGCTTGCCGAGCTGGGCGAGCGCGAACGACACGGCCGTCTCGACGTCACCGTCGGCCGCCGGCACCGCGGAATCGGCGGAGGACTGGGTCGAGGACGACGCGCCGGAGGCCGAGGTCGCCGCGTCCGACGACCCTCCGGTCCGCGCCAGGTAGACGTCGTAGTGGGTCGTCCAGCGCCACTGGCCCTGGCTGTTCTTGAACCAGTACCGCGACCCGTCCCACCCCTGGGTGATCCCCCCGGACGTGGTCGCCGTCGTCGCGGACGGGGAGGCGGTGGCGGTGGCGGTTCCGGCCGACGCCCCCGTCCGCGCCAGGTACACGTCGTAGTGGGTCGTCCAGCGCCACTGGCCCTGGCTGTTCTTGAACCAGTACCGCGACCCGTCCCACCCCGCGTGGGCGGGCGCCGGCTCGGCGGCGGCGCTGCCCACCCCGGTGCCGAGGCCGAGCACGCCCGTACCCGCCACGATCACGGCCACCATGCCTATCCCCCGGCGGACCCGCGCCGCACGGGAGGGACGGAAGGTGCGGGCACCCTCCGCCGGCTGGGAGGCGGTGGCGGCGGCGTGCTGCCCGGTCGGCTCGTCGGCGGCACCCGGTGCGCCGGTGTTGACGGTCGTCATCCTGCTGTCTTCCTTTGCTGAGCACTGAACGCGGAACGCGGATCGCGGAACGCTGGACGAAGGCCGGAACGGATCCGCGGCCGACATGCCGCGGCTTCCGGCCGTGCGGCCGGAAGCTGCGGCGTGGAGCCCGGGGATTCAGTTCTGCCTGCGTGTCACGTTAGGCACGCGTCCGCTCACAGCGCGCAGTGGAGTGCGCCAAAGGAAGGGCTCACGGAAGGTGAGCGGGCGTCACCCGGCACCCGCCGGGTGACCGCCCGTCACCCGTGTGCCGAGTCCGCGAGCAACTGCTTCTTCAGCACCTTTCCCATGGCGTTCCTGGGCAGTTCGGGCACCAGGACCACCCGTCGGGGCCGCTTGTGCACCGAGAGCCGCTCCGCCACAAAGGCCGTCAGCTGTTCCCCCGTCACGGGACCGGCCGGGATGACGTACGCGACGACCGCCTGGCCGAGGTCCTCGTCCGGCGCGCCGACCACGGCCGCGTCCGCCACCGCCGGGTGGTCGCGCAGGGCCGCCTCGACCTCGCCCGCGCCGATCCGGTACCCGCCGCTCTTGATCAGGTCGACGGAGGCGCGGCCGACGATCCGGTGGAAGCCGTCCGGGCCGATCACCGCGACGTCCCCGGTGCGGAACCAGCCGTCCGCCGTCCAGGCCTCGGCGTCGGCGTCCGGCCGGTTGAGGTACCCGCCGAACAGGGTCGGCCCGGCGACCTGCAGCTCGCCGACGCTCTCGCCGTCGTGCGCGACCGGGCCGCCGTCCTCGCCGACCAGCCTGGTCCGCACACCGGCCAGCGGCAGGCCGACGCTTCCGGGGCGGCGCTCGCCGTCGGCCCTCGTCGAGACGGTGATGAGCGACTCGGTCATCCCGTAGCGCTCGATCGGGGCGTGGCCGGTCAGCGCCGCCAGCCGTTCGAACACCGGGACGGGCAGCGGGGCGCTGCCGGAGACCAGCAGGCGGGCCCGGGCCAGCTGCCCGGCCGCCTCCTCGTCGGCGGCCAGCCGGGACCAGACCGTCGGCACACCGAAGTAGAGGCTCCCCCCGGCGGCCGCGTAGGCGGCGGGGGTGGGCCGGCCGGTGTGCACCAGCCGGCTGCCGCTGCGCAGTGCGCCGAGCACGCCCAGCACCAGGCCGTGCACGTGGAAGAGCGGCAGACCGTGCACCAGGGTGTCCTCGGCGGTCCACTGCCAGGCCTCGGCGAGGGCGTCGAGGTCGGCGGCGACGGCGGACCGGTGGATCACCGCGCCCTTGGGCGCACCCGTGGTGCCGGAGGTGTAGAGCACGAAGGCGGTCGCCCCCGGGCCGGGCTCGGCGTACGTGGTGGCCGAGCGCTCGGCCAGGTCGACGGGCAGCGCCGTGACCGGCGGTCCGGCGGCCGGGCCGTCCTCCCGGGGATCGTCCCCGGCGGCGTGCGCGAGCAGGACCGCACCGGAGTCGCGCAGGATGTGGGCGCGTTCCTTGGGCCCGGAGTCGGGCGGCAGCGGGACGACCGGCACGCCGGCGAGCAGCCCGCCGACCACGGCGGCCACGGTCTCGGCGGTGGGCCGTGCGAGGACCGCGAGCGCGGGGGCGCCGGCCACCCGGTCGGCGACGGCGGTGGCCGCGCCGAGCAGCTGTTCCCGGGAGAGTGTCCGCCCGTCGATCCGCAGCGCGTCGCCCGAGTCCCCGAAGCCGCCCTGAAGTGCCGTCAAGAGTGTCATGTGTCCGCCTTCGCCCCTGTTCGCGATCGGCCGCCCCGCCGCCGGCGGTCGCCGGCGCTCGTGCCGCCGACTCTACGGGCCCGTCGCCGCTCCCCCGGTCCGGGGACCACGTGCCGTGCGGGAAGTCCCGGACAACGCGCAGGGGCGGGGGCGGGGGGGGCCCGGCCGCCCCCCGCGGCGGCCGCGCCGCCCATGGGGGGCGGGACCACCGCGGGGTGGTGCGGGCGCCACCCGCAATG
>NZ_JBHXKE010000437.1:0-3523 GCF_042722765.1 Kitasatospora sp. NPDC058406 | reverse complement strand
CGCCGGCACGGTCCGGCTGCTCCCCGACCCGGCGAACGCCGAGCCCGCCGAGCCCGCCGAGCCCGTTGAGAACACCGGGCCCGACGGGCCTGCCGAAGACGTGGCGAACGCCGATCATGCGACGGGCCCCGCGAACGCGGCGGGCGCCCGGAAGACCGAGGGGGCCGAGAACGATGACTGACCCGGTACGTTTCCCCTTCCCCCCGGAGGCCGGTGTCTGTCCGGCCGCCGAGTACCGCGAGCTCCTGGCCACCGGAGAGCCGTACCCGGTCAGGCTCTCCAGCGGCCGGCCGGCCCTCGTGATCACCCGTCACGAGGACGTCGCCGCCGTCCTCAACGACGACCGCTTCAGCCGGGCCCGCTACGTGGAACTCGCCCGCCCGCTCCTGGCCCGCAAGGCGGACTCGATCCTGCTCGCCACCGCCGACGCGCCGGACCACACCCGCCGCCGCCGCGCGATCCTGCCCGACTTCACCGCCCGGCGGGTCCGGCAACTACGGCCTCGACTGGAGGAGTTGGCCGAAGAGCTGCTGGACGGTCTGACCGCCGGCGCCGACCACGGCGAGGCGGACCTGGTCGACGGGTACACCGTGCCGTTCGCGATGCAGCTGATCTGCGAGCTCCTCGGCGTCCCGCGCGAGGACGGCGTCCGGCTGCGCCGCGAAGTGGACGTCCTCATGTCGACCTCCGGCCACACCCCGGAGGAGGTCGCCGCGACGCAGGCCCGGATGGACGCGTACTTCGAGGAGCTCGTCGCGGGGAAGCTGCGGGCCGTGGAACGCGGCGAACCGGCCGAGGACCTGCTGACCAGGATGGCGACCCGGCCCGAGGAGGATCCGGCCCTGCGGCTCTCGCCGAAGGAGATCGTGTCCCTCGGTTCGGGCATGCTGATGGCGGGCTACGAGACCACCGGCAACTCCTTCGCGATGTGCGTCCTGCTGCTGCTCGGGCATCCCGGTCTCGCCGAACGGCTGCGGGCGGAGCCCGGGCGGATACCGGCCGTGATCGAGGAGATGCTCCGCTGGAGCTCGCTCAACAACACCGGTGGCGCGCCCCATCTGGTGACGCAGGACACGGAGTTCGGGGGCCGCCCGGTCCGGGCCGGTGAGATCGTGGTGCCGGTCACGGCCGCCGCCAACCGGGACCCGGCGAGGTTCAAGGACCCGGACACCTTCGACCCGGACCGGCCGGACGCCACCGGACACCTGGCGTTCGGCCACGGCCGGCACCTGTGCCCGGGGGCCGAACTCGCCCGCGCCGAGCTGCAGATCGGCATGGCCGCGCTGCTGCGCCGGTTCGAGGTGCTGGAACTAGCCGTGCCCGAGGCGGAGTTGAAGTGGCGCCGGACGATGTTCATCAACGGCGTCTGGGAGTTGCCCGTCCGTTGGTCGACCCGTCCGAGGCAGTCGGCGCGGCCGAAGCCGTCGGGGCCGTCGGGGCCGCCGGCGTGATCCGTCGTCTCGGCCTCTTCGTGCGGGGCAGCTTCCCCCTGCCGCTGTCGGTGGTGTTCGGCGCCCTCTGGGCGGTGGGGGTGACGGGGCTCTACGCCGCCGTCCACCCGCACGCCCAGCACTGGCGGCCGGGGTGGGGCACCGTCCTCGCGGCGGTCACCGTCGTCGTCGACCTGCTGCTGCTGCGGGCCGCCGACGATCTGCGGGACCTGCCGTACGACCGGCGGCACAATCCGGGCCGCCCGCTGGCGCGCGGCGCGGTGCTGCCCCGCGACCTGGTGGTGCTGCTGGGCGTGGGCGCGGCCGTCCTGCTGCTGCTCAACACGGGGAACCGGCCCGCGCAGCTGCTGCTCGCCGCGCAGTTCGGGTACCTCGTCCTGCTGGTGGGGGCGGAGCTGCGGTTCGGCTGGCCGCCCGGGGACGCGGTGGTGCTGAGCGTGCTGTTGAGCGCTCCGGTCCAGATCCTGCTCAACCTCTACCTGTACGCGGTCTTCCTCGGCGACACCGGTCTGTCCGCGGACCGGCACGTCCTGGCGGTGCTCGCCGTGGTGATGCTCGCGGCCACCCACCACGAGCTGGCCCGCAAGCTGGTCCGGGCCCCCGGGGAGCGGGAGCGCACCTACGTCCACGCCTTCGGGGTCCGGGCCACCACCGCGCTGGCGGTGGGGTTCGCGGTCGCCTCCGCGGTGGCGGCGCTGGCCGTCCTCCGTCCGTGGGAGGCGGGGGCCGGGGCGGCCTGGGGGTGGCTGGTGGTCCTTCCGGTGGCCGTCGTCCTCCGGGCGGCGTGGAGCTTCGTCCGGGGCGGGGCGCCGCGCTGGCCGCTGCGCGCGGTGGTCGGCTACCTGCCGGCCGCCTTCACCTGCTACCTGCTGATCGGCATGGGGGTCACGGCATGAGGACGGAGAACCTGTTCATCGCGGGCCTGGGCACCTGGGTCCCGGGGTTCGAACCGGTGGCGGAAGCCGTCCGCGAGGGCCGGTACGACGGGGAGCGGGCGCGGGCCGAGGGCTGGACCGGCGTGGCGTTCGCCGGGGACGTGTCGGCGCCCGAACTCGCGGCCGGGGCGGGCGTGGAGGCCCTCAAGCGCTCGGGCCTCGACGCCGACCGGATCTCGCTGGTACTGCACGCCGGCACCTTCCACCAGGGACCCGACGGCTGGTACGCCGCGAACTACGTCCAGGACAAGGTGGTCGGCACCGCGGTGCCGGCGATCGGCCTGGACCAGGGCTGCACGGCGATGCTGGACGCGCTCCACCTCGCCCACGGCCACCTGGCGGTGGGTCCCGGCGGCGGCGCGGTGCTGGTGACGGCGGCCGACAACTTCGGTGCCCCGCTGGTCGACCGGTGGAAGTACGCGGACGGCTGGACCGCCGGCCGGGGCTCGGTGCTCGGTGACGCCGGCTGCGCGGCGGTCGTCTCCACCGAGGGCGGGCCGCTGCGGATCCGTTCGCTGGCGCTGTCGTCGCTCTCCAGGTGGGAGCACCTCTACCGGGGGGAGGACCCGGTGTTCCCGCCCAGGCCGGGCCTCACGGTCGAGACCTCCCTGGGGCGGCGGATGGCCGCCCACGCCGACCGGCTCGACCGGGACGGCGGCCACGACGCGGAGGGCGGGGCGCGCCGGGCCGTCGCCGGTGACCTGGTGCGGGCGCGGACGGCCCTGGCCCGGCAGGCGATGGAGGAGGCGGGCATCGGTCCGGCCGACGTCACCCGGGTCACCCACGTGTTCTCCGGTCACCCCCGCTACCTGGAGACCCTGCTGGAGCCGCTGGGGATCGACCCCGGCCGCGGCATGCTCGACCTCGGCCGTGCCCACGGTCACCTGGGGGCGGGCGACCAGTTCCTCTCCCTCGCCCACCTCGTGGAGACCGGCGCCGTGTCGCCGGGCGACCACGTCCTGATGATGGGCAACGGCGCGGGCATCTCCCTGGCCTGCTCGGTGATCGAGGTCCTGGAGGACCCGGGCTGGTGAGGTCGACACCGACCCGCCCCGCGCCCCCCGCCCCCCCCCCCCGGGGGGCGGGGGGGCGCCGGCCCGGGGCGGGGGAGGATAAAAGTGAGGTGAAAACAAAAAA
>NZ_JBHXKE010000436.1:0-3537 GCF_042722765.1 Kitasatospora sp. NPDC058406 | reverse complement strand
GCGGGGGCGGCGCGCCGGCGGCCCCGCACCGGCCCCGCCGGGTGGGGGCCGGGGGCCCCGCCGGGGTCGCGGCGGCCCCCCCCCCGCCCCCGGCGGGCGCCCCGCCCGCCGCCTCCCGGCCGCCCTCCCCGGTCGCCCCCGCCGTCGACCCGCGCGCCGCGCTGCCCGACCCCCGCCCTGCCCCGCGCCCCGAACCGGGCACGTTCACGCTGGCTCCCGCCGTGCCGCAGCCGTCGGCCGCAGCCGCTTCGGCGCCCACCGGCGTCCCGGCGAACACGCCCCCTCCGCCGGTCGCCCCGCCCACGGTGCCGCCGACGGCCCCGCCCGCCCCGACGGCGCCCCCGGCGCAGCAGCCGGGCGGTTACGGCTATCCGCAGCAGGCGGGCGGCTACGGCTACCCCCAGCCCGCCCAGCGCCCGGGGTACGGCTATCCGCAGCAGCAGCCCTACCCGCAGCAGCAGGCCGCCGCCGGGTACGGCTACCCGCAGCAGGCCCAGCCCCCGCAGCAGGGCGGCTACGGCTACCCGCAGCCCAACACCGGCGCCCCGCAGTCCCAGCAGCAGCCGGCCCAGCAACAGCCTGCCCAGCAGCCGGTGCAGCCGCAGGCCGCCCCCGAGGAGTTCGCGCTGCCGCCGCAGGGCCCGCAGTTCCAGCCCCGCTGACCCACCCCCCGCACGAGCACCCCGCCGCCCAACCACCCCGCCCGACCGCCGCACCGCGACATCCGGCCGACCGGCAGGCCGTCCGCCCGACTTGCCGTCCGCCCGGCCGCCGCAGCACACCGGCTGCGGCGTCCGGGAGTGCACGGGCCCTCCAGGCGCCGCCCTACCGACCCCCGCGCCCCTCAGTCCGCCGTCGCCGACCCCTTGTACCCGCGCTGCCACTGCATCCCGAAGCCGTACAGCCGGTCGATGTCGGCCTGGAACCCGTTGACGTACCGCACCTCGCGGCGGACCGTCAGCGTGTTGTCCCCGGTGTTCTCGATCAGCACCACCGCGCACGACCGCGCCGCCGAGGCCCGCTCCTCCAAATGGATCTCGATCCGCGGCCCGGACTGCGGCACGATCGTCACCACCGCGTTGGCCTGTTCGAACGCCGGCGTGCCGTCGTAGATGTAGACGAAGATCAGCAGCCGCTTGAACTGGTCCTTCTTCTCCAGGTTGACGTACATCGTCTCGCCGGACGGCGCCCCGTACTGGTCGTCGCCGCTGAGCTTGACGAACGGCGGGTGCTGGAGGTCCCCGAAGTAGCCGCCCAGCGGCTGCACCACGCCCCGGCTGCCATCGGTCAGCTCGTACATGCAGGCCAGGTCGAGGTCCACGTTGACCTGCGTGTTCTGCGCCGTGTCCGGCTCCATCGGGCGGAGGATGCGCGGGTTCAGGAGCCTCCGGAGGGCGTCCCGGCCGGACGCCCGCGAAGCTCCTATCCGGGTGGTCCAGTGCAGGTTGACGTAGAGGTAGCCGGTGGTGGCAGCCGCACCGGTGATCGCGTGGTGCGGCTGCGACTTGGTGAGGGTGATCTTGTACTGCCCGCTCGTGTCGAGGCTGTTCCGCTCCCCGCGCAGGTACTCCCAAATCGAGGCCATGCCGTCCTCCCCCAGCCCCGTCAGTCGATCTGACGGGCCGCCGCTCCATGATCGGGCATCAGCCCGCCCCCGGGTACCTGAACTCCCTACCCACCGCCGGTTACCGGACACCGTCCGGACAGCGGCCGGACGCCACCCGGACCCCGCCGGCCCGGCACCCGGCAGCCCACCGCCGCCGCATCACCTCCCGCGGCCCGCAGCCGCCCCTATAGCCGCCCCCACGGCCACCCCGAAGCCCCTTCGTGCACCATCGAGACAGCCCCCGGACCGCCCCCGGTCCGGCCCCGGTCCGGCCCCCGACCGACTTCCGGGCCACCTCCCGAAACATCCTCCGACGCACGTTCCGCCGCACTTTCCGAGGCGCCTCCCGACGCACCCCGACCAGCTTCCGCAACGCCTTCCGAACCACCTCCGCAGCCTCCACCGGGGTGCACGACCGGCCGTCACCCGGCCCTCCACGGCACGCCGAGGCACCACCGGAACGGCGTCCGACGGCCGCCGGAGGGCCACCCGACGGGCACCGGCGGGTCGATTGCGGGGCGAAGCCACCCTCCCGTACCATGCGGCCACTTCGGACGCGATATCGTCTAGCCGCACAGGTGTCCCGCCCGTCCCTGCCCGGGCACGGCGGACGCCCGTCGACAACGACGCACCGTCAGGCCCGGTCCCGGGGACGAGCCCTGACCGCCTGTGTCGCACCGTGACCTGTCCCCTGCGGAAACCTGAGGCCCGACCCGCAATGAACCTGACCTCCATACAGCTGGTCTGGACCGTCATCGGCGGCGCAGCCCTGCTCTTCACAGCCATCCTGGTGGCGACGCTGCGCTTCAAGAACAACACCAAGAAGCAGGACTCGGGCGACTCCTGGGAGCGCAGCGAGGAGCGCCGCCGGCGCAAGGAGATGATCTACGGGATCTCCTCCTACGTCCTGCTGTTCTGCTGCGCCGGCGTCGCGGCCGCGCTCTCCTTCCACGGCCTGGTCGGCTTCGGCAAGGAGAACCTCGGCCTGTCGAACGGGTGGGAGTACCTCGTCCCGTTCGGCCTCGACGGTGCCGCGATGTTCTGCTCGGTGCTCGCCGTCCGCGAGGCCAGCCACGGTGACGCGGCGCTCGGCTCGCGTCTGCTGGTCTGGGTGTTCGCGATCGCCTCGGCCTGGTTCAACTGGGTGCACGCCCCGCGCGGCATCTCCCACGACGGCGCCCCGGAGTTCTTCTCCGGCATGTCGATCTCGGCCGCGATCCTCTTCGACCGCGCGCTGAAGCAGACCCGCAAGGCCGCGCTGCGCGAGCAGGGACTGGTGCCGCGCCCGCTGCCGCAGATCCGGATCGTCCGCTGGCTGCGCGCGCCCCGCGAGACCTACGCCGCCTGGTCGCTGATGCTGCTGGAGAACGTCCGCAGCCTGGACGAGGCCGTCGAGGAGGTGCGCGAGGAGCGCCAGGCGAAGCTGGACGCCAAGGTGCGTGCCCGCAGCGCCGACCGTCGCGAGCGCGCCGAGCTGAAGGCCATCTCCCGCCAGGGCGGGATGCTCTCCCGGGGCCGCAGTGGCCGCCAGGTTCCCGCGCTCGCCGCTGCCGGAGACGGCCCGAGCACTACGGAGCCTGCCCTAGCCGCCGAGGCAGACGCTCTCTCCAAGTCCACCTCCTCCTCGCTGGAGCCCGCCTCGCTGAGCTCCTTCGACACCGGCCGCCGGACGCGCGCCGCCGTCGGCTCCTCGACGTCGACGTCGTCCTCCGCCTCGCTGTCCTCCTCGTCCTCCTACCGCAGCTCGACCATCGACCTGACGGCGGACGACGACACCCTGTCGATGCCCAAGCTGGACTCGCTGGAGCGCAAGCTGCGCGCCATCGAGCAGCAGCTCGGCTGAGACACCGCACCCGAAGGCCTGAGGGCCCGAGCCCCGGCCCGGGGCCTGAAGCCCGAAACGCCGGAACGGCCGCCCCCCACTCCAGGGG
>NZ_JBHXKE010000435.1:0-3630 GCF_042722765.1 Kitasatospora sp. NPDC058406 | reverse complement strand
GACCGGGGCCCTTCGGCACGGCGCGGGACTCACTTCACGAAGGGGTCCACCGCGATCACGACGAACAGCAGCGTCAGGTAGGTGATCGACCAGTGGAACAGCCGCATCTCCTTCAGCTTGGCGCCGACCATCCCGGCCTTGGCCCGGGCGTGCAGCGCGTGCGCCTCCTTCAGCCACGCGGCGCCCAGCACCACCGCCGAGACGGGGTAGAGCCAGCTGGTGTCGGCGAGCGGCCAGAGCGCCAGCGAGACGGCCACCATCACCCAGGAGTAGGCGACGATCTGCCTGGCGACGGCCAGGTTGCCCTTGACCACCGGCAGCATCGGCACGCCGGCCCGTGCGTAGTCCTCGCGGACCTTCATCGACAGCGGCCAGTAGTGCGGCGGCGTCCAGAAGAAGATCACCAGGAAGAGCACCAGCGCCGACCAGGAGACCGTGTTGGTGACGGCCGCCCAGCCGACGAAGACAGGCATGCAGCCCGCGATGCCGCCCCAGACGATGTTCTGCGCGGTGCGGCGCTTCAGTCCGAGCGTGTAGACGAACACGTAGAACAGCAGTGCACCCAGCGCGAGCGCCGACGCGAGCCAGTTGACCAGGGCGCCCAGCCAGAGCGTCGACCCGACCGCGAGGGCGATGCCGAAGACCAGCGCCTCGCGCGGCGACACCATGCCGGTCACGAGCGGGCGGCGCTCCGTCCGGGACATCACCGCGTCGATGTCACGGTCGATGTACATGTTGAGGGCGTTGGCGCCACCCGCCGAGAGGTAACCGCCGATGACCACCTTCAGCACCAGCAGCAGGTCCGGAACACCGCGCTGCGCCAGGAACATCACCGGCACGGTGGTGATCAGCAGCAGCTCGATGATCCGCGGTTTGGTCAGTGCGACGAAGGCGCCGACACGGGCCCCGAACGGCCGTTGCGCAGGCGTCGCCCCGGTGACCCCGGCGGGACGGGATTCGACGGCGGTCACTAACACCCCAACTGAAGATGAATCCTCACAGGCGGCCACCGGAACGTTGTTCCCGAATCGTCCGCTCTGCGCGTACCACGCCACCTTAGACGCTCCATATCTCCCCACCGGCCCCGGGGTGCCCCGGCGGGGCGGAACGCACACCGCCGGGTGAACCCGGCCGCCCGGGCCTGGACCGATGCCTCCGGCCCGGTCCGCGGACCCATCCGCAGGGTGACCGCCCGCCACCCGGGCCCCGGAGAGGCGAACCTCCCCAATCCGGGCGAGGGTGGACAAAGGATCCGGCCGTCCGCGGGGAATCGCGGACGGGGAGGGGACGGGGAATGGGGACCAACATGCCTGAGTTGTCCCACCACGGAGGGTGAGCCTCGCCCGGACGGTAGGCTCGCCCAAAGAAGCGGGATCTACCCTCCGTGACCGGCACCACCCAGCGTCCGGCCCCAGCGACGTGGCCGACCCGGTCCCTCACGGGGTCACTCTTCACAATGGAAGGAGCCCTGAGACAGGGTGAGCACGACGCCGAATTCATTCGAGTGGTCCGACCTCGACGAGCGGACGGTCGACACGGCCCGCGTTCTGGCCATGGACGCGGTCCAGAAGGTCGGTAACGGGCATCCCGGGACGGCCATGTCGCTGGCCCCCGCGGCGTACCTGATCTTCCAGCGCTTCCTGCGCCACGACCCGACCGACCCCGCCTGGGTCGGCCGCGACCGGTTCGTCCTCTCTCCGGGACACACCAGCCTGACCCTCTACACCCAGCTCTACTTCTCCGGCTACGGCCTGGAGCTGGACGACCTCAAGGCCTTCCGGGTCGCCGGCAGCCGCACCCCGGGTCACCCGGAGCACGGTCACACCGCGGGCGTCGAGACCACCACCGGCCCGCTCGGCCAGGGCATCGGCAACGCCGTGGGCATGGCGATGGCGGCCCGCTTCGAGCGCGGCCTCTTCGACCCGGACGCCCCGGCCGGCGAGTCGCCGTTCGACCACACCGTCTGGGCCATCGTCTCCGACGGTGACCTGGAGGAGGGCATCTCCGCGGAGGCCTCCTCGCTGGCCGGCCACCAGAAGCTGGGCAACCTGGTCGCGCTCTACGACGACAACCACATCTCGATCGAGGGCGACACCGAGACGGCCTTCTCCGAGGACGTCCTCAAGCGCTACGAGGCGTACGGCTGGCACGTCCAGCGGGTCTCCCCGAAGGCCAACGGCGACATCGACGTGGCGGCGCTCGCCGACGCGCTGGCCGCCGCCAAGGCCGAGACCTCCCGCCCGTCGATGATCGCCATGCGCACGATCATCGCCTGGCCGGCCCCGGACGCCCAGAACACCGCCAAGGCGCACGGCTCCGCGCTCGGCGGCGCCGAGATCGCCGCCACCAAGAAGGTCCTGGGCTTCGACCCGGAGAAGACCTTCGAGGTGAGCGACAAGGTCATCGAGCACGCCCGCCTGGTGATCAAGCGCGGCAAGGCCGCCCGCACCGAGTGGGAGCAGTCGTTCGACGCCTGGCGTGCCGCCCACCCGCAGCGCGCCGCCGAGTTCGACCGCATCGAGGCCGGCGAGCTGCCCGAGGGCTGGAAGAAGGCGCAGCCCGTCTTCGAGGCCGGCAAGGCCGTCGCCACCCGCAAGGCCAGCGGCGAGGCCCTGAAGGCCTTCGGCGCGGTGATCCCGGAGCTGTGGGGCGGCTCGGCCGACCTCGCCGAGTCCAACCTCACCACCATCGACGAGGACAGCTCCTTCCTCCCCGAGGGCAACCCGCTGAAGTCGGCGAGCCCGTACGGCCGGACCATCCACTTCGGCATCCGCGAGCACGCCATGGGTTCGACCATGAACGGCATCGCGCTGCACGGCGGGACCCGCGTCTTCGGCGGCACCTTCCTGGTGTTCGCCGACTACATGCGCCCGGCCGTCCGCCTCGCCGCGCTGATGAAGCTGCCGGTCACCTACGTGTGGACGCACGACTCCATCGGCCTCGGCGAGGACGGCCCGACCCACCAGCCGGTCGAGCACCTGGCCTCGCTGCGCGCCATCCCGGGCCTGTCCATGGTCCGCCCGGCCGACGCCAACGAGACCGCCGTCGCCTGGCGCACCGTCCTGGAGCGTCACAGCAGCCACCCCGGCCCGGTCGGCCTGGCACTCACCCGCCAGAACGTCCCGACCTTCGACCGCACGGTGTTCGGCTCCGCCGAGGGCACCGCGAAGGGCGGCTACGTCCTCGCCGAGGCGTCCACCGGTGACCCGCAGGTGATCCTGCTGGGCACCGGCTCCGAGGTCCAGCTGGCCGTCAGGGCCCGCGAGGTCCTGGAGGCCGAGGGCGTCGCCACCCGCGTCGTCTCGCTGCCGTCCTTCGAGTGGTTCCAGGAGCAGGACCAGGCCTACCGCGACAGCGTGCTGCCGCCCTCGGTCAAGGCCCGCGTCTCGGTCGAGGCCGGCATCGCCCAGGGCTGGCGCGAGCTGGTGGGCGACCACGGCCGGATCGTGTCGCTGGAGCACTTCGGTGCCTCCGCCGACTACCAGGTCCTCTTCGAGGAGTTCGGCCTGACCGCCGAGCGCGTCGTCGCCGAGGCCCACATCGCGCTGCGTTCGCTGGAAGCCGTCAACCGCTGACGGCAGCCGCCGGCCGGGCGCCCCCCCCCACACCCGGCCCCCCGCCCGCACCCCA
>NZ_JBHXKE010000434.1:0-3644 GCF_042722765.1 Kitasatospora sp. NPDC058406 | reverse complement strand
AGTTGCTTTGTCGGCGGATGCTTATTTTTTTTATACGACACTGGCCGGGTATTGTAACACACCGCCCGGCCCTCCCGCCCTTCCCCGCCCCCGACGCCCGCCCCCGGTGACCGCTCCCGGTGACCGGACCCGCGGGCTCGACCCCGGAGCCGCCCCGGCCGGAGCGACCGGAGCGGCCCACGCGGGTCCGCACTCACTCCCGGCCGGTCCGCAGCACGGTCTCGCGGATGAACAGCACCGTGACGAAGGCCAGCAGCGCGAACGGCGCCGCCACCAGGAAGACCACGCCCACACCGTGCCCGAAGGCGTCGGTCACCAGCGGGACGAGCGGGGCGGGCAGCTTGTGCAGGTCCGGAATGCCGCCGCCGAGCGCACCGCCGCCCGCCGGGACGTGCGCGGCGGCCAGGTTCTCCGTCAGGTAGTGGCCGACCCGGTTGTTCATCAGCGCGCCGAGTGCGGAGACGCCCATCGCGCCGCCCATGGTGCGGAAGAAGGTGACCACCGAGCTGGCCGCGCCGAGCTCGCTGCGCGGCACGGTGTTCTGCACCGCGAGGACGAGGTTCTGCATGGTGAGCCCGAGGCCGATCCCGGTGATCGCCATGTAGAGGGAGAGCAGGCCGTAGTCGGTGTCGGCCCGGGCGGTGCCGAGCAGGCCGAAGCCGACGGCCAGCAGCAGGGTGCCGGCGACCAGGTAGGCCTTCCACTTGCCGTACTTGGTGATGAGCTTGCCCGCGACGGTGGAGGAGACGGCCAGGCCGAGGATCATCGGCAGGGTCATCAGCCCGGCGATGGTCGGGGACTTCTCCCGGGCCAGCTGGAAGTACTGGCTGAGGAAGGTGGTCGCGCCGTACATCCCGATGCCGACCAGGATGCTGGCCAGCGCGGACAGGACGACGGTCCGGTACCGGAACAGGCTCGGCGGGATGATCGGCTCGGCGGCCCGGCGCTCGACCACGACGGCGAGCGCGCCCAGCAGCAGTCCGCCACCGACCATGACCACGGTCTGCCACGACAGCCAGGCGTAGTTCTTGCCGGCCAGCGTGATCCAGATCATCAGCAGGCTGACGGCGGCGGTGATGACCAGCGCGCCGAGGTAGTCGATCTTCACCTTGCGCCTGACCACCGGCAGCTTGAGAGTGCGCTGCAGCACCAGGATCGCGGCCAGCGCGAACGGGATGCCGACGTAGAAGCACCAGCGCCAGCCCAGCCAGGAGGTGTCGACGATGATGCCGCCGATCAGCGGGCCGCCGATGGTGGCCAGCGCGAAGACGGCGCCGAAGTAGCCGCTGTACCGGCCGCGCTCGCGCGGCGGGACCATCGCCGCCAGGCAGATCTGGGCCAGCGCCGTGACGCCGCCGGCGCCGATGCCCTGGAGGGCGCGGCAGGCGATCAGCTGACCGGTGTTCTGGGAGAACCCGGCCAGTGCGGAGGAGGCGATGTAGATCACCAGGGCGATCTGCAGCAGCAGCTTCTTGCTGGCGAGGTCGGACAGCTTGCCCCAGATCGGGGTGGACGCGGTGAGGGTGAGCAGGGTCGCGGTGATCACCCAGGTGTAGGCGGACTGGCCGCCGTGCAGGTCGGTCAGGATCCGCGGCAGGGCGTTGGAGACGACGGTCGACGAGAGCACGGCCACGAAGAGACCGAGCAGCAGGCCGGAGAGCGCCTCCATCACCTGCCGGTGCGTCATCGGTTGGTCGGTGGTGGCGGCGACTCCGGTCGAGGCGGGGGCGGTGACGGTCATCGAGGTCCTTAAATTCGTTGCCTGACACAACCATAAGGGGGTTGGTTGACTTGGGCAACATTCGTCAAGGGCAAGTAAAGCCCGGGCCGACCACTCGGCCCGGGCCTCGATCCCGGTGACGCCTCCCCGCGGCGCCTCCCCGCGGCGCCTCCCCGCTACGCCTCCCCGCTACGCCTCCTCGCCGCGCCCGCCCGCCACGCCCGACGGGACGGCCGACGCCACGCCCGACGGGGCGAGCGACGGGACGGCCGCCTCGCCGACCACGTCGTTGAAGCGGTGCAGCAACTCGGCGAACCGGGCCACCTCCTCCGACGACCAGCCGGCCATCAGCTCCCTGACCCGCCCCATCCGGGCGTCCCGGGCCTCCAGGTACCGCCGCCGGCCGTCCTCGGTGAGCGAGACCAGCGCCGAGCGGCGGTCCAGCGGGTCCGCCGCCCTGGCGACCAGACCCAGCTCCTCCAGGGCGCGGATCTGCCGGCTGACCGTGGCCTTGCCCACGGCGAAGTGCACGCCGACGTCCGTCACCCGCACCCGGCCGGCCTGTTCGATGTAGCCGAGCATGCTGTACGCCATGCCCTCCAGCTGCGGATGGACCCGCCGGGAGAGCTCCGCCACCCGCGCCCGGCCCCGCCGGAAGAGCACCCCGACCTCGCGCTCCACCGCCAGCAGTGGTTCCTCGTCCTCGTTCGCCGCAGTCACCGCGCCAGTATCGCGCAGCACGAGAACGCCGGACCCGGCGCGGGAGAAACGTCAACGAAACTAGTTCATGCTATTAAGTATCCGGTTTCCCCCGATACGCAAGGAGATGTCGATGACCGCCCCAGGGCAGGGACCAGGGCAGGCCACGGCACCGGAGCAGGCATCACCGCCGGCACCGGGGCAGGGCTTCGCCGCCGAACTGAAGGGCGCGGTCACCCCGCGTGCGGCACTGCTGGTGATCGCCGTGCTCCTCCTCCAGCTCGGCTTCATCACGTCGTACGTCGGAGCGCTCCACCACCCGACCCCGCACGAGCTGTCGATCGCGGTGGTGGCCCCGCCGCAGGTGGCCCCCCAGCTGGTGGAAGGACTGGAGTCCGTCCCGGACGAGGCCGTGAAGTCCGTCACGGCGCCGGACGCGGCCACCGCCACCGAGCAGCTCAAGGACCAGAAGATCTACGCCGCGCTGGTGGTGAACCCGGCCTCCACCGAGGACGTGCTGCTGGTCGCCAACGCACGCGGGCCGTCCGCGGCCCGGGCCGCCGAGAGCATCGTCACCGGCCTGGAGAAGTCCCAGGGCCGGACGGTCAAGGTCGAGGACGTCGTCCCGCTGGCCAAGGGGGACGCCAACGGCCTCTCCTCCTTCTACCTGGTGATCGGCTGGTGCGTCGGCGGCTACCTGGTCGCCTCGATCCTCGGCGTCAGCGCCGGGGCGAAGCCCGCCAACGCCAACCGGGCGGTGATCCGGCTCGGCACCCTGGCCCTGTACTCGGTCGCGGCGGGCATCGGCGGTGCGATCATCGTCCAGTCGGTGCTGGACGCGCTTCCGGGCTCGTTCTGGGGCCTGTCGGCGGTCGGCGCGCTGGTGGTCTTCTCGGTCGGCGCGGTCACCATGGCGCTCCAGTGCCTGTTCGACATCATCGGCATCGGGATCGCGGTCCTGCTCTTCGTGGTGCTCGGCAACCCGAGCGCCGGCGGGGTCTTCCCCCCGCCGATGATGCCGACGTTCTGGCGGGCGATCGGCGCCTGGTTCCCGAACGGCGCCGGGACGGACGCGGCCCGCTCGATCGCCTACTTCGGCGGCTCCGGCCTCGCCGTACCGCTGGTGGTCCTGCTGGTGTGGGCGGCGGTCGGCGTCGCCGTCACCTTCGCCGCCGTACTCCGCCGGCCGGGGCACCTCACCCGCACGCTGACCACGGGCTGACGC
>NZ_JBHXKE010000433.1:0-3704 GCF_042722765.1 Kitasatospora sp. NPDC058406 | reverse complement strand
CCTCGACCCCGGCCCGCCGGGCGACGTACTCGATCAGCGAGCCCTCGTCGACCGGCCCGAGGCCCCAGATCGGGGTGAGGTGCGGAACACCGGGGTTCACCCGATCCTCACCCAACCTATCATGATAAGTGCTTGATAAGTGTGCACTTTCATGACAAGTTCGACGGGTGAACGAATCTGCTGACGTGATCCCGGTCCGCCTCGCCCGTTGGGAGGGAGTGGACAAACCCTTCTCCCTGCTGGAGGACGCCACGGCCCGCACCCCCGGCCACGGCGAACTGCTGGTGCGCATCGACCTGGCCACCGTCTGCGGCAGCGACCTGCACACGGTCGAGGGCCGCCGCCCCTCGCCCGTACCCGCACTGCTCGGCCACGAGCAGGTGGGCACCGTGGTCGGCGTGGGTGCCGGCGGTGTGCGGTGCGTGGACGGCACGCCGGTCGAGGAGGGGATGAGGGTGGTGTGGTCGGTCGCCGCCTCATGCGGACGGTGCGAGCGGTGCGAACGTGGCCTGCCGCACAAGTGCCTGAGCCTGCGTAAGTACGGCCACGAGCCGTGGTCCCCGCTCGCTCCACTGAACGGCGGCTTCGCGACCCACTGCGTGGTGCTGCCCGGCACCGCTGTCGTCGCCGTGCCCGCGGGCCTGCCCGACGAGGTCGCCAGCCCCGCCTCCTGTGCCACGGCCACCGTCGCCGCCGCCCTCGCCGCCGGCGAGCCGGCCGGGCAGCGGGTCCTGATTACCGGCGCGGGCATGCTCGGTCTGACCGCAACGGCGATGGCCGCCGCCGCCGGCGCCCGGGTGTGTGCGGTCGACCCCGACCCCTCCCGGCGCGCCGAGGCGCTGCGGTTCGGCGCGAGCGCCGCCTTCGACACCGCCGAGGAGGTCGGTGAGGCCGATGTCGCCCTCGACTTCTCCGGCCAGCCCGCCGCCGTCCAGCGCTGCCTGGACTCCCTCGGCGTCGGCGGCCGGGCCGTGCTGGTCGGCTCCGTCTCGCCCGGCCCGGCCGTCGCCCTCGATCCCGAACGCCTGGTGCGCGGCCTGCACACCGTCATCGGCGTCCACAACTACCGCCCCACCGACCTGGACACCGCCGTCCGCTTCCTGGCGGCCCATCACGAGACCTACCCGTTCGCGTCCCTGGTCGCCGCAGCCCACCCGCTGGAGCGGATCGAGGACGCCGTCGAAGCGGCTCGCACCGGGACCGCACCGCGCCAGGCGCTCGCCCCGCACTCCCGGTGACCGCGCCCGTCCTGCGGTGCGGCCGGCGCCTAGAGCTGCGCCGAGCGCGCGGAGCGGGTGTTGGTGACCGTCACGTTCGCCACGTCCGGCCGGTAACGGTCCTCGGACCACTCCACCGGCACCCCCTGGGCGTCCGTGGTGAGCCGCCGCTCGCGCAGCAGCGGTGCGCCCACCTCGACCTCCAGCAGTTGCGCGTCGACCTCGTCGGCGGCGACCGCGTCGAAGGTGTGCCGGGCCGTGGCCAGCTCCACTCCGTTCTCGGTCAACAGCGCGTAGATCGAGCCCGCGTCCAGGTCCGCGCCCAGGAGCGGACGGCCCACCGCCTCGGTGTAGGTCATCCGTTCCAGCATCGCCGGCCGGTCGTCCAGCAACCGAAGCCGCAGCAACTGCACCACCAGCGCCTCCGTGTCGACCTCCAGTGCCGCCGCGACGGCCGCCTGTGGTCTGCGCAGCGCGATCTCCTGCAACCGCTGCCCCGGGCTGTGCCCGGTCAGCCGAGCCCGGGTGGTGAAGGAAAGCAGCGACTCGAACGGCTGAGACGGCACCGCGTCCAGCACCACCGACCGCCGTCCCTGTCCCCCGCTGATCAGTCCCTCCTCCCGGAGCGTCGCCAACGCCTGACGCACCGGCGTGCGCGAGGCCCCGAACTCCTCGCACAACTCCGCCTCCGAGGACAGGAGTTCGCCCACCTTCAACGAGCCGCTCCGGATCCGCTGACGCAGTTGGGCGGCGACGACACCGTGCAGTGATTCCTTCACGGGGCTGACCCTACAGGCGGCCCGGACCGCCCGTCGCACCCACCCCTGTCATGACATCTCCCCGCCATGCAGATTGGCCTGTGGAAAACGACACCCCGCAAACCTGACACCACCGAATGGCCGAGGTGCGCAAAGATGAACAGCAGGGTGATCTACCGGCCCCGCTTCCACATGCCGCTCAAGGGAGCCCGCAAGAGCTTCGCCTGGACCGACTACCGCGACCTCGCCGTCCGAGCACATATTCAGCTCGGCGGCCCGATCGTCCTGGTCTGGGACAATCTCAACACTCACCTGGCCGTCGGCATGAAGCAGTACGCGGCGAAGCACGACTGACTCACGGTCTTCCAACTGCCCCCATCTGCACCGGACCTCAATCCGGTCGAGGGCATCTGGTCACTCCCGCGTCGCGGCCCGACAGCGAATACCGCGTTCGCCGATCCGGATCATCTCACCCGCACCCTCCGACGCGGACTACGGCACATCCAACTTCGACCCACCCTCATCGATGGATGCCTGGCCGGCACCGGCCTGCCACTCACCCCACCGACTCCACCCTGAAAGCCTCAGTAGGCCGAGAGGGCGCGGGGATCTCGGTGAGGGCGCTGTCGTAGGAGTCGCCCACGCTTCCCATACTCGGCTCGATTCCCGCTTTCAGTAGGCGAGTTGTGAGCTTGATGGACGTGTATTGGGGCGGCGTTGAGGATCTCGCAGGACCGGCGGAGCTCGGCGTTCTCCTTGCGTAGAGCGGCCAGCTCCTCCTTCGCGGCCGTGGTGAGCCGGTCGTCGCGCTAGCCCCGGTCCGCCTCGTCTTGGCGGATCCAGTTCCGCAGGGCCTCGTGGTGCACCCCGAGATCGCGGGCCATCTGCCGGATCACCGGCTTCGGATCGGCGGCCCGGTACGCGGCAACAGCTCGCTGCCGCAACTCGGGCGGGTACTTCATCGGTGCAGCCATACAGAGGCTCCCTTCTCACGGCCCATCAGCTTGACTCTGAAGCTTCTATAGATCGTCAAGCTGTAGGAGACGGAACGGGTGTGCCTCTGGATGCGCTGGTCAGGTGGTGGTAGACCTCGCGCGCGACGAAGCGCTTGAGGCACCTGAAGATGTCCTTCGTCTTGAGTCCTTCGAGGGTGCGCCGGGCGACGTAGTCACGGGTGCGCGGGTCGTGGCGCATGCGGACCAGCACGATCGTGTGCAGTGCGCGGTTGGCCTGGCGGTCTCCGCCACGGTTGAGCCGGTGGCGGTCGGTGCGCCCGGAAGAGGCTGGCACGGGTGCGGCGGCGCACAGGTGGGCGAAGGAGGCCTCTGAAGCGAGTCTGTCGGGGTTGTCCCCGGCCGTGACCAGCAACTGCCCGGCCGTCTCGGTCCCGACGCCCTGCAGCGCGAGCAGGCCCGGAGCGGTGCGGGCGATCAGGGCGCGCAGGTCAGCGTCCGCGTCCGCTATCTCCTCGTTCAAGTGCCGGTAGCGCCTGGCCAGGCGCTTGAGGGCCAGTCTGACAGCCGTGGCCGGGTCGGCGAGATCGGCGCCGGGACGGCTGGCAGCCAGCCGTCGGACCAGTTCGGTGGTGGTCAGTGAGCGCAGTGCTTCGCGTACCGCGGCGGGCGCGGTGATGATCAGTGATTTGATCTGGTTGATGGTCTGGGTGCGGGCCTTGACGGCGCTGGCGCGTACGACACGCAGTCCGCGGATTGCCTCGACCTCGCCGTCG
>NZ_JBHXKE010000432.1:0-3850 GCF_042722765.1 Kitasatospora sp. NPDC058406 | reverse complement strand
CAGCTCCGATCCCGGGCCGGGCACCGAACCGACGTGCCGACGGACGCGCTCCGTCAGATGTCGCGGAAGGTCTCGATCTGCGCGCCGATGGAGTTGAGGCGCTCGGCGAGGTCCTCGTAGCCGCGGTTGATGACGTAGACGTTGCGCAGCACCGAGGTGCCCTTGGCGGCGAGCATCGCCAGCAGGATGACGACCGCGGGGCGCAGGGCCGGCGGGCAGACCATCTCGGCGGCGCGCCAGCGGGTCGGGCCCTGGACGAGGACGCGGTGCGGGTCGAGCAGCTTGATGTCCGCACCGAGACGGGTGAGTTCGGTGAGGTAGATGGCGCGGTTGTCGTAGACCCAGTCGTGGATCATCGTGGTGCCGTGGGCGGCCGCGGCGATCGCGGCGAAGAACGGCACGTTGTCGATGTTGATGCCGGGGAACGGCATCGGGTGGATGGTGTCGACCGGCGCGGTCAGCTTGGACGGGCGGACGGTGAGGTCGACCAGCCGGGTGCGGCCGTTGTGGGCGGGGTACTCGGCGGTGCGGTCGTAGTCGAGGCCCATGCCCTCCAGCACCGCGAGCTCGATCTCCAGGAACTCGATCGGCACCCGGCGGATGGTCAGCTCGGAGCCGGTCACGACGGCGGCGGCCAGCAGGCTCATCGCCTCCACCGGGTCCTCGGCGGGGGTGTAGTCGACGTCGCAGGTGATCTCGGGGACCCCGTGGACGGTGAGGGTGGTGGTGCCGACGCCGTCGATCCTGACGCCCAGCTTCTCCAGGAAGAAGCAGAGGTCCTGGACCATGTAGTTGGGCGAGGCGTTGCGGATGACGCTGACGCCGTCGTGGCGGGCGGCGGCGAGCAGGGCGTTCTCGGTGACCGTGTCCCCGCGCTCGGTCAGCACGATCGGCCGGTCCAGCGGAGTGCCGGGCTGGACGGAGGCGTGGTAGGCGCCGCCGGTGGTGGCGACCTCCAGGCCGAAGCGGCGCAGCGCGGTCAGGTGGGGCTGGACGGTGCGGGTGCCGAGGTCGCAGCCGCCGGCGTAGGGGATGGCGAACCGGTCGGCGCGGTGCATCAGCGGTCCGAGGAACATCAGCACGCTGCGGGTGCGGCGGGCGGCCTCGACGTCCATGCCGTCGAGGTCGAGCTCGACGGGCGGGGTGAGTTCGAGGTCGCGGCCGTCGTTGGTCCAGCGGCTCTTGACGCCGATGCTGTTGAGCACTTCGAGGATGCGGTAGACCTCCTCGATGCGGGCGACGCTGCGCAGGGTGGTGCGGCCGGTGGTGAGCAGCGAGGCGCAGAGGATGGCCACGCAGGCGTTCTTGCTGCTGCGGACGTCGATCGCGCCGGAGAGCCGGGTGCCGCCGGCGACCCGCAGGTGCATCGGGCCGGCGTAGCCGAGGGAGACGATCTCGCTGTCGAGCGCTTCGCCGATGCGGGCGATCATCTCAAGGCTGACGTTCTGCTTGCCCTGTTCGATGCGGTTGACCGCGCTCTGGCTGGTGCCGAGGGCCTCGCCGAGCTGGGCCTGGGACCAACCGCGGTGCTGACGCGCGGTGCGGATGAGGGTGCCGATACGGGTGAGATAGTCGCCTGTCACCTGCCAGACCATATCTCATGACTGAGATAGCGCCAGGATCGGGCTCCCATGTGACGCGACATTTGTCCGTTTCCCTCCCCGTATGGGCGTCAGATCTTCACATCACAGCGAAGTTCTTATGACACGACCGAGACAGAAGGAGCCGTCAGCAGACCCGACGGCTCACCGACGGCGGCGCGACCCGGCTCGACCCCGGACCCGCACCGTGGAACCGGACCGCCGCTCCCGCACCGGCGCGATCAGCGCGGAATCCGGGAACGCGCGCCGGTCGGTGGCCGCCGCGGGCGGGAAGTGGCCGCCGTCGTCCCGACAGGGCTCCTGCGCGAGCACCGGCAGTGGGAGGAGCGCGAGCTGATGCACCTCGTCGAGGAGCGCCGGGACGAGGGTGATCTCCACCGTCGACGGTGGCCTGCTACTCGTCCTCGCGGTCAGGGTCGGCCACCGCTCCGAGATCTACCGCGACTGACGGGCACCCCGCCGGAGCGGGGTGCCCGGGGGTCGGACCCCGAGGGGCCGCGGCCGGGAGGTCAGGCCTCGGGGTAGCGGCGGGGGGTCCAGGTGACGTCGGGGTGGGGGGACCGGGTGACGTGCCGGGTCTGGGAGGAGCCGACGAGGAGGACGGTGCGCATGTCGACCTCGGCCGGGTCCAGGTCGGCGAGGCGTACGGTGCGGACGCGCTCGGTGGGGCCGCCGACGTCGCGGGCCATGACCACCGGGGTCTCCGGGGCCCGGTACTCCAGCAGGAGGTCGCGGGCACGGCCGACCTGGGTGGTGCGGGACTGCGAGCCGGGGTTGTAGAGCGCGAGGACGAGATCGGCCTCGGCGGCGGCCCGCAGACGACGGGCGACGACGTCCCAGGGCTTGAGGCGGTCGGAGAGGGAGACCACCGCGTAGTCGTGGCCGAGCGGGGCGCCCGCCCGGGAGGCGGCGGCGTGCGCGGCGGTCATGCCGGGGACGATCCGGACCGGCACCTCGCGGTAGGCCTCCTCGCAGGCGACCTCCAGGACGGCGGTGGCCATCGCGAAGACGCCCGGGTCGCCGGAGGAGACGACCGCGACCCGGTGGCCGCGGCGGGCCAGGTCGAGGGCGAACTCGGCGCGCTCGGACTCCACCTTGTTGTCGGAGCCGTGCCGCGCCTGACCGGGGCGCACCGGCACCCGGTCCAAGTAGGTGGTGTAGCCGACCAGGTCGGTGGCGGCCGACAGGGCGCCGCGCGCCTCGGGGGTGAGCCAGAGCGGGCCCGCCGGGCCGGTGCCGATCACGGTCACACTGCCCGGACCCTCCAGGGCCGGCGCCGGGGGCTCCAGCGGCGCGACCCTGCTGGGCAGCACGGCGACCGCGAAGTAGGGGACGGTCTCGGCGTCGACCGAGGCCAGCGGGGCGGTCCGCTCGCCCTCCATGAAGGCGCGCTCGACGTACTGGGCGTCGTCGAGGCGGCCGGCCCGCTCCAGGGCGCGGCGCACGGCCGGGAAGGTGCGGCCGAGCTTCATGACGACGGCGGAGTCGGCGGCGGCGATCCGCGCGGTCAGCTCCTCCTCGGGCAGCGTGCCCGGGATGACGGTGAGCGTCTCGTCGGCCTCGGTGAGCGGCATGCCCAGCCGGGCGGCCGCGGCGCTGACCGACGTCACACCGGGCACCACCTCGGTCGGGTAGCGGTCCGCGAGGCGCTTGTGCATGTGCTGGTAGGAGCCGTAGAAGAACGGGTCCCCCTCGGCCAGCACCACGACGTCGCGGCCGGCGTCCAGGTGGGCGGCCAGCCGGTCGGCGGCCTCCGTGTAGAAGTCGTCCAGCGCACCCCGGTAGCCGCCGGGGTGGTCGGTGGTCTCCACCGTGAGCGGGTAGACCAGCTTCTCCTCGATCTGACCGGCCGTCAGGTACCGCTCGGCGATGGACCGGGCGATCGAACGGCCGTGCCGCGCGCTGTGGTAGGCCACGACGTCGGCCTTGCCGATGAGTTCGGCGGCGCGGACGGTCACCAGCGACGGGTCACCGGGGCCCAGGCCGACCCCGTAGAGCCGGCCGGTCGTCACGCTGTCGTCCTGATGGTTCGTCACTCTTCTTCGCTCGCAATCGCGTTGATCGCAGCGGCGGCCATCGCGCTGCCGCCGCGCCGGCCGCGCACCACCAGGTGCTCCAGGCCGGCGGGGTGCACGGCCAGGGCCTCCTTGGACTCGGCCGCGCCGATGAATCCGACCGGCACACCGATCACCGCCGCCGGGCGCGGGGCGCCGGCCTCGATCATCTCCAGCAGCCGGAAGAGCGAGGTC
>NZ_JBHXKE010000431.1:0-3900 GCF_042722765.1 Kitasatospora sp. NPDC058406 | reverse complement strand
GGGGGGCGGTCGGCCCGCGGCGCGCCGCCCCCGCGGGGGGGGGCGCCGAGGACCGGCACGGTGTCAGGCGACGGGCGGGAACGCCTCGGCGTCGGGCTTGAGCAGCTGACCGGGCGCGGGCGCCTTCTGGTTCACCAGGTAGTCGGTGACCAGCACGTTGAGCGCCTTGCTGCGGCCGACCGCGCAGTGCTCGACCACGTCGACGGAGACCAGCACGGCGTTGCCGAGCTGCCGCTGCATCCGCTGCGAGAACTGGTAGTTGGTCGCCGGGTCGTAGAGGTTGCCGATCACCATGACCGGGGTGGCGGTCCGGCGGTTCCACGGGCCGGTGAAGCGCTCGGCGTCACGTGCCGGGGCCGGCCAGCTGGAGCAGGTGGGGCCGTCGAAGGCCTGGTAGCGGCCGAAGGTCGGGGACTCCTTCTCCCAGGCCCGGGCGAGACCGACGAACACCCGCGGGTTGGACGGGTACGGCTTGTCCTGGCAGTTGACGCCGTAGTACGAGTCGTCCGACGAGTACGGGGTCTCCGGCAGGGCCTCGCGCAGCGCGTTCGGGGCGGTCACCGCGAGCACGTTGGCCGCCTCGGAGCCGGTCGGGGCGGCGGCTGCCGCCAGGCCGTTCACGGCGGGCGCCCGGAGCACGTCGTCCAGCGCCTGGATCGACTGGGCGAGCGGCGCCTGGAGGCGCTGCGCGTAGAGCGAGCTCGCCACCTGGCTGGTGAAGCTGGAGAGGGTCACCTGGGAGCCGTTCGGCAGCGTGACCGGGCTGGTGCGCAGGTGGTCGCGGATCGCGTCGAACCTGGCCCGGGTGTCGCCCGCACCGAAGGCGCAGCGCGGCGCGCCCGCGGCCTCGCAGCGCTTGAGGAACTGGTCCAGGGCGAGTTCGAAGCCGGCGGCGCGCTGCTTGTCGTACTCGACGCCGTCGCGCATGCGCAGGTTGGGGTCGACGTTGCCGTCGACGATCACCGCGCGCACCTTGTTCGGGTACATGCCCGCGTAGGTGGCGCCGATCAGGGTGCCGTAGGAGAAACCGGCGAAGGTCAGCTTGGCGTCGCCGACGGCCCGGCGCATCCGGTCGAGGTCCCGGACGACGTTGATGGTGGACATGTGCTCGATCAGCGGGCCCGCGTTGCGGGAGCAGGCGTCGCTGTAGTTCTCGGTGGCGTCGATGGTCTCGTTTATCTCGGCCCTGGTGACGGGTACGCCGACCATCCGGTCGTTGACGGCGGCGGCCTCCTCGTCGGTGGTGAAGCACTTGAGCGGGTTGCTGCGCGCGACCCCGCGCGGGTCGAACCCGACCATGTCGAAGCGGTCCTGCACGTCCTTGCCGAACCGGGGCGTGGTCGCCCACAGGTAGCCGCTGCCGCCCGGACCGCCGGGGTTGAGGAACAGCGAGCCGATCCGCTTGGCCGGGTCGCCCGCCCGGCGGCGCATCATGGCGATGCCGATCGTCTCGCCGTCGGGGTGGTCGTAGTCGATCGGCACCGGGTAGACGGCGCAGTCGTAGATCTTGGGATCCGGCTGCGTCGGGTCGGGGTTGCAGGGCTTCCAGTCGACCGATGCCACCTTGGCCTCGGCATTCGGGCCGGGATCCGGCGCGGCCACGGCTGCGGCGGCGCTGCCTGCGACGAGGGCGAGGGCACTGGCGACCGCCAGGGCCGCGCTGGTGAGACGGGACACGAAACCTCCTCAGGTTCTACAAACCCGCACAGCCTGTCAGCCCTCGGTCAAGAGGGGAAGACCACGAACGGCAGAAGATTCTTCCGGTTGTTCGTCGACACGGCGTCAATCTCCTCTTGGATCGGCCGATTGACGGGACATCACGCGGTGTTGCCCTCACACCGCGCCGTGGCCAGTCCTGCCGCTCTGCACCGGCGCGCCGGCCGGGTACACCCTCTTCGGCTACCGGCCGGCGGACAACGTCCGGGCGCCGCTGCTCGCCTTCCACACCTTGGTCGTGCTGCGGCCGCCCGGCAGGGCGGCGGCCGGAGCGGCGATCGTCGCGGCCGTCCGGACGGCCGGCGCGCTCACCGCCGTGTCGCTCCGGTTCTGCCTGGTGCAGACCCCGATCTGTCTGGGCGTGGTCCGGACGTTCGGCGAGCGGACCGGACAACTCGTCGTCCGAAAACGACAGTTGTCCGCCATCGGCAGCACCGGCCGGGAGACCCCGGAGAAGATGCGGGGCCTGTTGCACGTCCTGCGGATCGCCCCCGACCCGAGCGACGGCCGGGGACCGCCGAGCCTCCGCCGGAGGTGTCGCCCGCGCCGCACCCGCCGGGCGCGCCGGGCGCCCCGCCCACCCTGGGCGCACCCGACGTACCGCGCGAGCCGTACGGCCCCGCGCCCGGACTGGCCCGGCTGCCCGAACTCGTCGAGCGCACCCGGGCGATGGGCCTCGCGGTGGAGCTGAATGCGGTCGGCACACCGCACCCGCTCGCGCCCGCCGTCAACCCATCGGTCCAGGAAGCGGGTTCACGCCTCACCGACCGGCGGCGGCCGGAGCAGGCACCGGGCCGGCCGGTACCGGGCCCGTCCGCCACGGGCGGTCCCGCTCCGCCCGGCGCACGGCCGGGCCCATCGCGCAGCCGGCCGCCAGGAAGATCCCGCCGAGCAGCAGCCAGCCCGGCGCGCCCCCGTCCAGCAGCAGCGTCGTCAGCAGCAGCGGACCGGCCGTCCGCGCCACCGCGACGCCCGTCCCGAAGAAGCCCTGGTACTGGCCGAGCCGGTCGGCCGGCGCCAGGTCGAAACCGATCTGCCAGGACCCGGCCGACTGCTTCATCTCGCCGAGCACCAGGAGCGCCGTCGCCGCCACCAGCAGCACCGCCGTCGCCCCGACCGGAACGCCGGCCGCCGTCACCGCGAACACCGCGCAGGACGCGAGCAGGATCGCCCCCGACCGGCGGACGGCACGGACGGCCGACCGGAGACCGGTCACGGCCCGCGCCGTGCGGACCTGGAAGAGCGTCACGCCCACGGTGTCGAGCACGAAGAGCACCGGCCCGAGCCAGCCGAGCCGTGGCTCCCGCTCCGCGATCCAGAGCGGGAGCACCAGGCTCAGCAGCGGCATCCGCAGCAGCAGCACGGTGTTGACCAGCGTCACCACGGCGTACCGGCGGTCGGCCAGCACCGCGAGCCCGGGCCCGTCGCGGCCCGCCCGGCCGGCCTCCGGCACGGCCTGCGGAACGGCCTCCGGCACGACCTCCGGCAGGCGGCGCAGCACCAGTCCCGCCACCAGGAAGCCCAGTGCGGTGAGCGCGAACGCGGCAAGGAAGGCCGTCCTGGTGCCGACGGTCAGCGCGACGCCGCCGAGTGCGGCACCGACCGCCAACCCGGCGTTGAGCGTCGACTGGAGCCGGGCGAGAACCCCGGTCCGCTCCTCCCCGGGGACGAGCCCGCCGATCAGTGCCTGACGGGCGGCGGCGAGTCCCGACTGCGCCGTCGCGTAGAGGCAGGCCGCGCCGAGGAACGGCAGGAAGGAGCGGACGACCAGGAAGGAGGCGACGACGGCCGCGGTGGCGAAGGCGAGCGTCACCGCGACGCCGCGCGGCCCGCGCCGGTCGGCGAGGTGGCCGAGCGGAACGCCGGCCAGCGACCCGATCCCCCAGGCCACCGCGAGGCCGAGGCCGAGCCGGGTCGGCGAGAGGCCGACGATCCGGGTGAAGTACAGCGCCGAGCTCGTGTAGTACGCGCCGTCGCCGATCGCACTGACCAACTGGGCTGCGGCGAGGATCCGTCGGGGTCCGACGGCCGGAAGGGGGCGAGGTTTCACGATGCTCCTGGAAGGCGGTCCCGGTCGTTCGACCTCAGGCTAGGTGTTCTGACCCATGAGGTTGGGAACGCGGCTGGCGGGTGGCTTGCCTGCGAGTGCGGTGTGTCCGCGGTGGTGATTGTAGGTGTGGAGCC
>NZ_JBHXKE010000430.1:0-3918 GCF_042722765.1 Kitasatospora sp. NPDC058406 | reverse complement strand
GCCCGGCCGGGGCCGGGCCGCGGGGACTTCTCGCTCCGAGGACGCCGAAGGCGCCGGGAGCGCCCGGGCGCGCCCCGGGCCGCGGTCAGGCGCCGACGTAGGCCGCCAGGTGCTCGCCGGTCAGGGTGGAGCGGGCGGCGACGAGGTCGGCCGGCGTGCCCTCGAAGACGACCCGGCCGCCGTCGTGGCCCGCGCCGGGCCCCAGGTCGATGATCCAGTCGGCGTGCGCCATGACCGCCTGGTGGTGCTCGATGACGATGACCGACTTCCCGGAGTCGACGAGCCGGTCGAGCAGGCCGAGCAGCTGCTCGACGTCGGCCAGGTGCAGGCCGGTGGTCGGCTCGTCGAGGACGTAGACGCCGCCCTGGTCGGCCATGTGGGTGGCCAGCTTGAGCCGCTGCCGCTCGCCGCCGGACAGCGTGGTGAGCGGCTGGCCGAGGCTGAGGTAGCCGAGCCCGACGTCGGCGAGCCGCTCCAGGATGCGGTGCGCGGCCGGTGTCCGCGCGTCGCCCTCGCCGAAGAACCGCTCGGCCTCGGTCACCGACATCGCGAGCACCTCGCTGATGTCCCGGCCGCCGAGGTGGTGGTCCAGCACCGACGCCTCGAACCGCTTCCCCTCGCACTCCTCGCAGGTGGTGGCGACGTTGGCCATCATCGCGAGGTCGGTGTAGATGACGCCCGCGCCGTTGCAGTTGGGGCAGGCGCCCTCGGAGTTGGCGCTGAACAGCGCCGGCTTCACCCCGTTGGCCTTCGCGAACGCCTTGCGGATCGGGTCGAGCAGGCCCGTGTACGTCGCCGGGTTGCTCCGCCGGGAGCCGCGGATCGCGCCCTGGTCGACCGACACCACGCCCGCGCCGGGCGGGATCGACCCGTGCACGAGCGAGCTCTTGCCCGAGCCCGCGACACCAGTGACCACGACCAGCACCCCGAGCGGGACGTCCACGGAGACGTCCCGCAGGTTGTTCGCCGTCGCGCCGCGGATCTCCAGCGAGCCGGTGGGCTTGCGCACCGCCTCCTTGACGACGGCCCGGTCGTCGAGGTGGCGGCCGGTGATGGTGTCGCCCGACCGCAGCCCCTCCACGGTGCCCTCGAAGCAGACCGTGCCGCCGCCCGAACCGGCGCCCGGGCCGAGGTCGATGACGTGGTCGGCGATCGCGATCGTCTCCGGCTTGTGCTCCACCACGAGCACCGTGTTGCCCTTGTCCCGCAGCCGGCGCAGCAGGCCGTTCATCCGCTGGATGTCGTGGGGGTGCAGGCCCGTGGTGGGTTCGTCGAAGACGTAGGTGGTGTCGGTGAGCGAGGAGCCGAGGTGGCGGATCATCTTCACGCGCTGCGCCTCGCCGCCCGACAGGGTGCCCGACGGCCGGTCGAGCGCGAGGTAGCCCAGGCCGATCTCCACGAACGAGTCGAGGGTCTGCCCGAGCGTGGCGAGCAGCGGCGCCACCGAGGGCTCGTCGAGGCCGCGGACCCACTCGGCGAGGTCCGTGATCTGCATCGCGCAGGCGTCGGCGATGTTGATCCCGCCGATCCTCGACGCCCGGGCGCCCTCGCTGAGCCGGGTGCCGTCGCACTCGGGGCAGGCGGTGAAGGTGACCGCCCGGTCCACGAACGCCCTGATGTGCGGCTGCAGGGCGTCCTTGTCCTTGGAGAGGAACGACTTCTGGATCTTGGGGATCAGGCCCTCGTAGGTCAGGTTGACCCCGTTGACCTTCACCTTGGTCGGCTCGCGGTAGAGGAAGTCCTGCATCTCCTTCTTGGTGTACTTGCGGATCGGCTTGTCCGGGTCGAGGAAACCCGACTCGATGAAGATCCCCACGGTCCACCAGCTGTCGACCTTGTAGCCGGGGATCGTGATCGCGCCCTCGGCGATCGACTTGGTGTCGTCGAAGAGCTGGGTGAGGTCGATGTCGGAGACCTTGCCCCGGCCCTCGCAGCCCGGACACATGCCGCCGGTGCGGCTGAAGGTCTGCTTCACCGTCTTGCTGCCGGTGCCCCGTTCGACCGTGATCGCGCCGCTCGCGCGGACCGAGGGGACGTTGAAGGAGTACGCGTTGGGCGAGCCGATGTGCGGGTCCCCGAGCCGGCTGAAGAGGATGCGCAGCATCGCGTTGGCGTCGGTGGCGGTACCGACGGTGGAGCGGGGGTCGGCGCCCATCCGCTGCTGGTCGACGATGATCGCGGTCGTCAGGCCTTCGAGGACGTCCACCTCGGGCCGGGCCAGGGCCGGCATGAAGCCCTGGACGAAGGCGCTGTAGGTCTCGTTGATCAGCCGCTGCGACTCCGCGGCGATCGTGCCGAACACCAGCGAGCTCTTGCCGGAGCCGGAGACGCCGGTGAACACCGTCAGCCGGCGCTTCGGGATCTCGACGCTGACGTCCTTGAGGTTGTTCACCCGCGCGCCGTGGACGCGGATCAGGTCGTGGCCGTCGGCCACGTGCGAGTCGGTCGACTCGGGGGACTGCGTGTCGGGCCTCGGGGCCTTGCTCATCGTGTCTCCGTATCCGTGACGCGGGCGGCTGCCGGGCGGGCCCGCTCGCACGGTCTCCGTCGGCGTCGCCTGGTTCGATCTCGATCCAACCACTTCGGGGCACCGCCCGGCCGCCGTCCGGATCTTCGCGGGCCGTCGCGGACGTGCGCGCACGTGCGGTGACGTGCGAGGACGTGCTCGGGCCAGCGGCGATCTTCGCGAGCGGGCGGGCAGCGAGTGAGCATACGGGCAGGCTCTGACAACGGCGGTCCTGCCGGCCGTCCGGCCGGTGGTTCCGCCTGCGGACGGCCCGGCGAGCGACGGCCCGGCGCGACGGCCCGGCGAGCGACGGGCCCCGCGCGCCCGACGCGCCGCGGGTGCGGGCCCCGGGGCTCAGCCGGTGGCCGCCGCCGCCTCGGCGAGGGCGTCCAGCACCGGCCGGATCAGCGGGTGGCCGTCCGCACCGGCCCGGACCGCGGCGAACACCCGGCGGGTCGCGAGCGCGCTGTCCACCGGCCGCACCGCCACCTGTCCGAGGTCCACCCCGAGCAGCGCGGAGCGCGGCACCAGCGCCACCCCCGCACCGGCGGAGGCGAGCGCGACGACGGCGCGGAAGTCGTCGGAGGAGTGCACCAGGCGCGGTTGGAAGCCCGCGTGCTCGCAGGCCAGCAGCACCACGTCGTGGCAGGGGTTGCCTGGGTAGGGGCCGATCCACGGCTCGGCGGAGAGGTCGGCCACCGCGATCGGGCCGTCGCCGGCGGCCAGCGGGTGGCCGAGCGGCAGCACCGCCTCGAACGGTTCCGCGTACAGCGGGACCCTGGTCAGCCGGGCGTCGTCGGCGCGCGGCGCGCCCCGGTACTCGACGGCCACCGCGAGGTCGGCGCGCCCGTCCAGGACCATCGGCAGGCTGGCGTCGCCCTCCGCGTCCAGCACCTTGAGCCGGACACCGGGGGCACGGGTGGCCAGGGTGCCGATGGCGGGGGCGAGGACCAGCGAGATCCCGGTGGCGAAGGACGCGACGGTGACCTCCCCGGAGACGCCCGCGCTGTAGGCGGCGAGGTCCGCCTCGGCGCGTTCGAGCTGGGCGAGGACGGCGTCGGCGTGGCCGAGCAGGATCTCGCCGGCGGCCGTGAGGCGGACGCCCCGGCCCTCGCGCGCCAGCAGGTGGTGCCCGGTCTCCTGCTCCAGCGCGGCCAGCTGCTGCGAGACGGCGGAGGGGGTGAGGTAGAGGGCGGCCGCGGCGGCGGTCACGGTCCGGTGGTCCGCCACCGCCCGCAGGGTCCGCAGCCGTCTTGCGTCGATCACGGGCCAATTCTGCCAGCGCCGGAGCGGCCGGCGGGTCGGGGGTGGCCACCGGGGCCGGTGGGACCAGTGGGACCGGTGGGGCGGCGGCGTTCCCCCGGCGGTGGCGGCGCCGGGGCGGCCGCGGGTGCCCCGGAACCGCGAACGGG
>NZ_JBHXKE010000429.1:0-4021 GCF_042722765.1 Kitasatospora sp. NPDC058406 | reverse complement strand
CCGCGGAGACCACCACCGTGTGCGACACCCCGGGGGTGTTGTCCACGAAATTGGTGATCAGCCAGTTCAGGTTCTGTGCGGCCTGGCTCATCTGACTCAACTCAACGCTCCTGGTGGTTCGAGCCGCCGAAGAGATCGGTGCTGCGATTCTGCTGTCCGTTGCCGGACTGGTCTACCTGATCGGGGTCGATCCGGAAGCTTCCGGTGCCGCCTGCGCTACGGCCCTGCTCGACACCGCGGCGCAGGTTCGTGAGACGTCCACGGACCTCCTCGGGCGAACGGGAGACCTGCGGCCCATCCTGTGGGGTGGGCTTGGCGTTGCCGGCCACCAGGTTCTGCTTGGGTACCCGCCGGGGGAGTCCGGACGGGGTGGTGCCGCTGGAAGAGGGCTCGCGGAGCTGTTCGGCGCGCTGCCAGTTGCCGTCGTTGGGCGACTGCCAGGCGGCGCTTCCCGCGCCGGTCGGGCCGGTGGGCCCGTACCCGCCGAGCGCGGACACCTCGTGGCCGCGCGGCTCGGCCGGCGCGGAGGTGTCCTTGGCACCGGCGAACCAGTTCGGGCTCTCGCCGCCCTGACCGGCGTCGGCCGGCCCGGACGGGAACCCGCCGCCGGCCAGCTGCTGGCCGGGGCGGCGCTGGGGCAGCCCGGACGCCAGCGTGGCGGGGGCGGGGGCGGGGTCGGCGGCGGGCAGCGCGGGCTGCTCCGGGGCGTACGGGTGGCCGGCCGGGGCCTCCTCGGCCCCCTGGCCGTCCTGCTGGTAGCCGTAGCCGTCGTACCCGTCGTAGCCCTGGCCCTGGTCCTGGTACTCCTGCCGGCCGTACTGGTCGTCGCCGTAGCCGGACTGGTCGTAGCCCTGCTGCGGGTACTGGTCGTAGCCGTCCTGCTGGTAGCCGTTGCCGTCGTACCCGTCCTGGCCGTAGTTGTACTGGTCGTCGGCGTAGGTCTGGTCGTAGCCCTGCTGCGGGTACTGCCCGTCCTGGCCGTAGACCTCGTCGTTGCGGCGACCGTACGGGGGGTACTCGTCGTCGACCTCGGCGTCGAGCACCGGCGGCTCCTGGCCGGACTGCGGTCCGACCTCCAGCGCGGCCCGGCGGACCTGGTCCAGGCGCTGCGAGCGCTGGACCGCCTCCAGGGCGGGGCTGAAGCCGGAGGAGCCGGCGCTGCCGGTGCCGGTGAGGTGGTCGTCGAAGCCCAGCTCGGCGGCGCTGCGGGCCTCGTCCCGGCCGGGGGCGGCCCAGTCGGCGGTCGGCTCCTGGTCGGCGAAGATCCGGGAGACGGTGAACTGCTCCTCCGGCTCCGGCGCCGCGGCCATGTGGGTCAGGAACGGCGGCATCATGACCAGCGAGGTGGTGCCGGCCGACTCGCCGGACGGGCGGAGCTGGACGCGGATGTCGTGCCGCTGGGAGAGCCGGCCGACCACGAAGAGGCCCATGCGGCGGGAGATGGTGGCGTCGACCGTGGGCGGCTCGGCCAGCTTCTCGTTGATCTCGGCGAAGTCCTCGGCGGTGAGGCCGATGCCCTTGTCGTGGATCTCGACCAGCACCCGGCCGTCCGGCAGGCGGGTGGCGTTGACCAGCACCCGGGTCTGCGGGCTGGAGAACGAGGTGGCGTTCTCCAGCAGCTCGGCGAGCAGGTGGACGAGGTCGGTCACGGCGGCGCCGACGACCTCGGCCTCGGGGATGCCGGAGAGCTCGACGCGCTCGTACTGCTCCACCTCGGAGGCGGCGGCGCGGAGCACGTCGACCAGCGGGACCGGGGTGTTCCAGCGGCGGCCGGCCTCCTCGCCCGCGAGGACGAGCAGGTTCTCACCGTTGCGGCGCATACGGGTCGCGAGGTGGTCCAGCTTGAAGAGGTTCTCCAGCTGGTCCGGGTCGGCCTCGTTGTTCTCCAGGTCGGTGATCAGCGCCAGCTGGCGCTGGATGAGGCCCTGGCTGCGGCGCGACAGGTTGGTGAAGATCGCGTTGACGTTCCCTCGCAGCAGCGCCTGCTCGGCGGCGAGTGCGACCGCCTGCCGGTGGACCTGGTCGAAGGCCCGGGCGACCTCGCCGATCTCGTCCTTGCCGTGCAGCGGGATCGGGTTGATGTTGGTGTCGACCCGGTCGGGGTCGGTCTTGGAGAGCCTCTCGACCAGGTCGGGCAGACGGTGGTCGGCGATCTCCAGGGCGGCGTTGCGCAGGGTCCGCATGCCGAGAATCATCGAGCGGGCCACGTAGCCGGTGAGCACACCGGCGAGGATCAGCGACGCGAGCACGATCAGCGCGTTGAGGACGGCGTCGAAGCGCGCGTTGTCACGCAGCGCCGCGGCGTCCTGGAGCACGTCGTCCAGCAGCACGACCTCGGTGGCGCGGAGGCTGGTGATGTGGGTGTTGGCGGCCTGGTTCCAGTTCTCCGGCGTCAGACCGGAGTCCTTGGCCTCCTTGTACGCCCGGTCCGCGGCGTCCTTGCCCTGGGCCTGGCCGATCGCGGCGGCCTGGCTGTAGGCGGCGCCGAGGTTGAGCAGGCCCTGCATGGTGGGGGCGGTGCCGTTGGGCATCCGGTAGGCGGCGCGCTGGTCGGCGTTGGCCTGGGCGACCTGGGCGTCCGAGTAGCGGCGGGCGTCCTCGGGGGCGCTGCCGGTGTTGAACTCGGACAGCGCGGTGTGCTCCAGGCGCTGGGCGACCAGCAGCTGCTGGATCAGGTCCGCGTTCTCGTACCGGGTGGTGGCGCCCGCGGAGATGCCGACCAGCAGGTGCAGCATCAGCGCGCGCTGGGTCGAGGCGGAGGCCTTCGCCAGCGACATGGCGTAGATCGAGCGGCCCTTGCTGGTGAGGTTGGAGGAGCCGAGGCCGACCGAGTTGTCGTAGGCCAGCAGCGGGGCCAGCATCACCGAGTACGCGGAGGTGGTCGCGGAGGCGAACAGGTCCGGGCTGTAGGCGTTGGCGCGCAGGTGCGGCAGGGCGACGACGACGCCCTGGAAGGCGTCGTGGCGGCGCGGGAGCTCGCCGGACTTGTCGCTGGCCTCGTAGGCCGCGTAGTAGGCCTTGAGGGCGGCGTCGGTGGTCGAGCGCGCCTTGGTGACCTCGTTGTTCGGGTCCTGCTTGGTGAGCAGAGGTATGAGGGTCTTGTCGCGCTCGCTCTCCAGCGCCTCGGCCAGCTCGGTGGCGGCCTTGGCGAGGGTGGCGGTTCGCTGGGCGCGGTCGGCCTTGATGAAGCCGTCGAACGAGGTGTTGACGCGCAGACCGCCGAAGATCAGGCCGATGGTGACCGGGATCAGCAGAATCGCGATCAGACGGGCCGGCACGCGCCAGTTGCGCGGGCGCAGGAAGTCGTACCGGCTGCCGCCCTTGCCGCCGGTGTCGTCCGCGCCGGAGCCGCCCGTGCGGTCCTTGGCGGGACCCAGCTGCTGTGGTGTGGGGGCGGCCGGTGGCCGTTCCTCGGTCGGCGTGAACGCCGAGAACCCCGCCGGGTCCGGTGCGGTGCCGTTCGGCTCGCTCTGGCGGGGCTCGGAGCGCCGCTGCGGGGCGACCTGCTGCTTACGCCTCACTCGACAACTACCTCTCGGCCGACAGCCGGCCATGGATCAATCCAGCGCTACCCCTGGAGGCCCGTCCGTTCCGGGGAGCGGTGGCCGATATGGATGCAGGGGTAGCTGGAATTTCAGCACGTGCAGGGATGGGGGACAAACAGCTGCCGGTCAGCGCCATGCAGGGCGCAATTGGGACATTCACCGACATGACGGTGTAAAACTGTGGTCTTCTGGCGCTGAGTGATGCTGATTCGCTACAAACAGTCATTGTTGATCACGAAATGCCTACCGAACTGTTATCCGCCGCTTATGCGGGGGTCTTGCGCGCGGCGTCCGGACGACATCTCCCCGCAAGCGGACAGGCCCCGGCGCTCCGCCGTGACAGCGGGGCGCCGGGGCTGCCGACCTGCGGGTTCCGCTCAGCGGAGGCGGGCGAGGAGGGCGTGTTCGACGAGGGTGATGAGGGCGCTCTTGGCGCTGTCCCGGCGTCGGGCGTCGAGGGTGACGACGGGGGTGTC
>NZ_JBHXKE010000428.1:0-4046 GCF_042722765.1 Kitasatospora sp. NPDC058406 | reverse complement strand
GCCCCGGGCCGGCCGCCGCCCGACGTCCCCCCCCCGCGCGGGGCCCCGCCCGCCCCCTCCCCGCGGTACGACGAAGGGCCCGCCGGATCGGCGGGCCCTCTCGGTCGGGGGGCGCGGTCAGACCGCGATGATGGTGATCAGGGCCACCAGCCCGGCCAGGGTCGGGGCGATGATCCACCAGCACCAGCGGACCTGCACCGGGCCGGCCGCGTCCGGACGGGAGGCGTTGCGCTCGGCCGTCTCCTGGAGGACGCCGACCACCTGGTCGGACCAGGCCCGGTTCGGGTCCGTCGAGCCCTGCACCGCCGCCCCGGACGACGCCTGGCCGAAGACCATCCCGAGCCGGGACGCGTGCTGCCGCCCGCCGTGCTCGCGCGCCCGGGCGGCCCGCTTGCGCTGCCGCAGCGACACCGGCACCGCCCACACCTGGAACTTCCGGCCGTCGGCGAGCAGCTCCACCGAGTACCCGGCCCGCAGCGCGTCCACGGCGGCCCACGGCGCGATGATCGTGCGCAGCGGGTTGCGCACCACCAGCCGCCGCTCGTTGGCCAGCACCGCCGGCCGCAGGGTGTACGCGATCACCGGGAGCACGAACACCGGCACGGCGGCCAGGGACACCCACGGCGTCTTGCCGCTCCCGTTGATCGCCGCGTCCCCGATGAGCCACGCCGCCACGGCCAACAACAGCACCCCGGAGATCACGCCGGGAACGGAGCGGTACACGCGGTCGGCGTACACGGGCTCCCCATCGGAGCCGGCCGAGCCCTGGTGGGGCTTGCCGTCGGATTCGGTCATGCCGACGATTCTGCCCCATGCCCCCCGCCGCCCACAGGGTCCGCGATCACGGTTCGGCCCCGGTCACTCCTCCCGGCATCGGGTGGCCCCGCCGCAATCCGCCCCCACGTCGGGCCGGGTGGGCGGTCAGATCTCGGTCCGGCATCGATAGGTCTCCGGTCTAGCGATTGGCTACGCGCGTAGATATGCTGGTGTGGTGACTATGTCCACTCTTGCAGCCAATGCCCCCGGCGTTGCGGGCAGCGGTCTCCAGGACGTCGCGACGTCCGAGGCCTCGCTCCGTCGCTTCCTGCACGGCCTGCCCGGTGTCGACCAGGTCGGCCTGGAGGCGCGTGCCGCCACTCTCGGTACCCGCTCGATCAAGACCACGGCGAAGGCGTACGCCATCGACCTGGCCATGTCGATGATCGACCTGACCACGCTGGAGGGCGCGGACACGGTCGGCAAGGTGCGCGCGCTGTGCACCAAGGGCAGGAACCCCGACCCCACCGACCCGACCGCTCCCCGTGTCGCCGCCATCTGTGTCTATCCGGACATGGTCGCCACCGCGAAGGCCGCGCTGCAGGGCACCGACATCCAGGTCGCCTCCGTCGCGACCGCCTTCCCCGCCGGACGCGCCGCGCTCCCGGTCAAGCTCGCCGACACCGCCGACGCGGTGGCGGCCGGCGCCGACGAGATCGACATGGTGATCGACCGGGGCGCCTTCCTCTCCGGCCGGTACCTGGACGTCTTCAACGAGATCGTCGCCGTCAAGCAGGCGTGCGGGCGCGCCGACGGCAGCTCCGCCCACCTCAAGGTCATCTTCGAGACCGGCGAGCTGCAGACGTACGACAACGTGCGCCGCGTCTCGTGGCTGGCGATGCTGGCCGGTGCCGACTTCATCAAGACCTCGACCGGCAAGGTCGCCGTCAACGCGACCCCGCCGGTCACCCTGCTGATGCTGGAGGCGGTCCGCGACTTCCGCGCGCAGACCGGCGTCCAGGTCGGCGTGAAGCCCGCCGGCGGGATCAAGACCACCAAGGACGCGATGAAGTACCTGGTGATGGTCAACGAGACCCTCGGCGACGACTGGCTGACCCCGCACTGGTTCCGCTTCGGCGCCTCCAGCCTGCTCAACGACCTGCTGATGCAGCGGCAGAAGCTGACCACCGGACGGTACTCCGGTCCCGACTACGTGACGGTGGACTGAGAATCATGGCCAAGAACACCAAGAAGACCGCGGGGCCCGCGACCGGGCAGGCCGGACAGGCGGCGCAGGCCGCACCGGCCGGACAGGCGGCGCAGGCCGTCAAGCCGGCCGGCCTGTTCGGCTACGCCCCCGCCCCCGAGTCGCCCGCCGCGGCCGGCGACATCGCCACCTCGTACGGCCACTTCATCGGCGGCGAGTTCGTCGACTCCTCCGGCAGCGAGGCCCTGAAGACGGTCAACCCGGCCACCGAGCAGGTGCTCGCCGAGTTCGCGCGGGGCACCGCGGAGGACGTGGACCGCGCGGTCGCCGCCGCCCGCAGGGCCTTCACCGACTGGTCGGCGCTGCCGGGCAGCGAGCGCGCGAAGTACCTGTTCCGGATCGCCCGGATCATCCAGGAGCGCGGCCGCGAGCTGGCGGTGCTGGAGTCGATCGACAACGGCAAGCCGATCCGCGAGACCCGCGACTTCGACATCCCGACCGTCGCCGCCTGGTTCTTCTACTACGCGGGCTGGGCGGACAAGCTGGACTACGCCGGTTACGGCGCGAACCCGAAGCCGCTGGGCGTGGCCGGCCAGGTCATCCCGTGGAACTTCCCGCTGATGATGCTGGCGTGGAAGATCGCCCCGGCGCTGGCCACCGGCAACACGGTCGTCCTCAAGCCGGCCGAGACCACCCCGCTGACCGCGCTGCGCTTCGCCGAGATCTGCCGCCAGGCCGGTCTGCCGAAGGGCGTCGTCAACATCGTCACGGGTGACGGCACCACCGGCGCCGCGCTCACCGCGCACCCGGACGTCAACAAGGTCGCCTTCACCGGCTCCACCCCGGTCGGCCGGGCGATCGCCAAGCAGCTGGCCGGCAGCCGCAAGAAGCTGTCGCTGGAGCTGGGCGGCAAGGCCGCCAACATCGTCTTCGACGACGCGCCGATCGACCAGGCGGTCGAGGGCATCGTCAACGGCATCTTCTTCAACCAGGGGCACGTCTGCTGCGCGGGCTCGCGCCTGCTGGTCCAGGAGTCGATCCAGGACGAGCTGCTGGACGCGCTGAAGCGCCGGATGTCCACCCTGCGGGTCGGCGACCCGCTGGACAAGAACACCGACATCGGTGCCATCAACTCGGCCGCCCAGCTGGCGCGGATCACCGAGCTGACGGACGCCGGCGAGGCCGAGGGCGCGGACCGCTGGTCGCCGGAGTGCGAGCTGCCGGGCACCGGCTTCTGGTTCAAGCCGACCATCTTCACCGGCGTCAGCCAGGCCCACCGGATCGCCCAGGAGGAGATCTTCGGCCCGGTGCTGTCCGTGCTGACCTTCCGCACCCCCGCCGAGGCGGTCGAGAAGGCCAACAACACGCCGTTCGGCCTCTCCGCCGGCATCTGGACGGAGAAGGGCTCGCGGATCCTCTGGACCGCCGACCGGCTGAAGGCCGGCGTGGTCTGGGCCAACACCTTCAACAAGTTCGACCCGACCTCGCCGTTCGGCGGTTACAAGGAGTCGGGCTACGGCCGCGAGGGTGGCCGGCACGGTCTGGAGGCCTACCTCGATGTCTGAGACCACCATCGCGCGTCTTGACGTCCTCAAGACCTACAAGCTGTACGTCGGCGGGAAGTTCCCGCGCTCCGAGAGCGGGCGGGTGTACGAGGTGACCGACTCCAAGGGCGAGTGGCTCGCCAACGCCCCGCTCGGCACCCGCAAGGACGCCCGCGACGCCGTCCTGGCCGCCCGTGCGGCGGTCAAGGGCTGGGCCGGCACCACCGCGTACAACCGCGGCCAGGTGCTCTACCGGGTCGCCGAGATGCTGCAGGGCCGGCGCGAGCAGTTCGCGGCCGAGGTGGCGCTCTCCGAGGGCATCGGCCCGAAGAAGGCCGCCGCCCTGTTGGACGCGGCGATCGACCGGTGGGTCTGGTACGCGGGCTGGACCGACAAGGTCGCCCAGATCGCGGGCAGCGCCAACCCGGTCGCCGGGCCGTACTTCAACCTCTCCACCCCGGAGCCGACCGGCGTGGTCGGGATCGTCGCCCCGCAGGCCGGCTACGGGCACTCGCTGCTCGGCCTGGTCTCGGTGGTCG
>NZ_JBHXKE010000427.1:0-4080 GCF_042722765.1 Kitasatospora sp. NPDC058406 | reverse complement strand
GTGTGCGGCGGGACGTGGTCCGAGGTGACCTTGCCCCCCGACACCATCGCCAGACGCGCCGAGGTCACGTCGTCGGTGAGCGTGCGGCCGTTCGGGTAGACGGCCGGGCGGGAGCGGTCGTAGCGGAGGATGTCGGGCAGGACGAGCTTCAGCGTCTCGGTGGCGGCGTCGGTGGTGTAGTCGCCGGTGTGCTGGAGGACCGCCGTCCAGGCCTCGCGGTAGTTGGTCCAGTCGTCGGCCGGCTCGCCCGCGTTGTAGGCGTCCTTCACCTCCTCCGCGTTGAAGTACGCGGTGAGGGAGGGGTGGGCGCCCCGGTCGACGGAGACCAGCTGCCCGTCGACGTGCAGGCTGACCCGGGCCCAGAGGCCGATCTCCGCCTCGGTGCCGAGGTCGGCGTCCGGCACTTCGAGCGCGATACCGAGGACGTTGGCGTTCGCCATGGCGTCCCGGCCCGTCCAGGTGAAGTTGTCGACGATCCCTTCGAGGTCGGCGAAGAAGGGGTCGCTGCGCAGGCCGACGGAGAGCTTGCGTCCGTCGGCCTCGACGACGTGCGGGGCGTCGCCGAACGTCACTGGGGCGTCGGAGAAGAGGACGTCGCCGCCCGCCTCGTGCTTCTGGGCCGCGTCGCCGGTGGCACGGCGGACCGTGACGGTCTGGCCGCCGGAGGCGTCGGGGGCGGAGAAGGTGAAGGAGTAGGCGATGTCGGCCCGGTGGTCGCCGTCGGTGTCGACGTTGAGGCGGTAGACGGCGTCCGGATGGAAGGCGGCGCCGGGGACGGCCGCGTACGGGTGCGCGTCCAGGACGAGGACGGTGCGGCCGGGGTCGCCGGCGGCCGGGAAGGCGAACAGGTCGGTGAGGTCGAGCCGGGCATCGCCGCGCGGGGAGCGGAGGTGGGGGCCGCTGAGGTGGTGGGACATGGCCGCAGTGGTACCAGGACGGCCGGGGCGGCGACCGGAGGACACCCGCGCGGAAGGCCGCCGTCCGCCGGATGGCGGACGGCGGACGGCGAGGAGTTCGCGAGGAGAGGTCGGGTGGGAACCGGACCCGTGCTCGCGGCTCCGGCCGCAAGCTCCGAGCGGGCCGGCGGCTTGCGGCTCGGCGATTCGGGAACACGAGGTTCCGTCCCGTCCCCCGGCGAACTCCCCCGGTGAACCCCTCCTGCCCGACTCGAACAAGGAGCACAGATGACGATCACCCTCCGCCCGGGAACCAGGGTGATGTTCACCGGGGACTCGATCACCGACGGCCTGCGGCTGGCGAGCGAGGACGGCCTCGGGTTCGGCTACCCGCTGCGCGTCGCGGGCGAGTGGGGCCTCAGGCACCCGGACCGGCCCGTGACCTGGCTGAACACCGGGATCGGGGGCCACAAGGTGAGGGACCTGGAAGCCCGCTGGCAGGCAGACGTCCTCGACGCCCGCCCGGACGTGGTGTCGATCCTCGTCGGCGTCAACGACATGGGCTGGCACACGCTCGACCCGAACGGCCGCGTGATCCCCGCCGAGGAGTTCGCAGCGGGCTACCGCCGACTGCTCGCGCCGCTGGCCGGGGCGGGCACGGAGCTGATCCTCGTCGAACCGTTCCTGCTGCCGATCAGCGGCAGCGTCAGGACGCGCCACGCGGAGGTCGACGACGCGGTCCGGAAGGAGTGGCGGGCCGACCTGGACCCGAAGATCCAGGTCGTGCGCGAGCTCGCCGAAGCCTACGGCGCGCACCTGCTCGCGGCGGACGCCATGTTCACCGAGCTCGCCGCGGCGACCGGTCCGGAGTACTGGGCCGCGGACGGCGTGCACCCGACGCCGGCCGGTCACGCCGCACTCGCGTCGGCCTGGCTGCGCCTGGTCGCGTGACCGCCGCTAGGGCTTGCCCCGGCCCCGGCCCCGGGGCAAGCCCTAGCGGCGGGCCGACCGGGGGGCCACGAGCCTGGTGGCGGTCCAGTCGCCGCCCGCGGAGAAGGCGCCCGTCTGCTGGAGGCCCGCCGTGGGGGCGCTCTCGCCGATCTCCGAGGGCTCCACGTAGCCCGGCCGTCCCGACTTCGGGGTCAGGACGAACACGACTCCCCTGTCGGCCAGCAGCGTTCGCGCGTCCACGAGCAGATCCACCAGGTCGCCGTCACCGTCGCGGAACCAGAGGAGCGCGACGTCGACGACGACGTCGGCCTCCCCCTCGACGAGGGCGCTGCCCGACCGCTCGGCCACCGCGTCGCGGACGTCGTGGTCGACGTCCTCCTCGTAGCCCAGCTCCAGGACCACCGTGCCCGACTCGATCCCGAGCCGATCCGCCACGCTCGCCTGCGTCGTCATCCCGAACTCCTCCAGTGCGCAAGGGGCGACCGGTCGACCGCCGCAGCCATGGTCGCCGCCGGACCGCCCGGCCGGGTGCCGATGCCACACCCCGGCGGAAAGTGATCGATCTTGTTCGAGCCCGACACCTCCTCGCACAGGAAGTCGACCACGTCGACTTCCTGTGCGACTGCGGCAACTGCCGGGGCGGCGTCAGGCCCGGTGCGCCAGCAGCTCCTCCAGCTCGGCCGCGAAGAGCCGCGCCGGATCGAAGCCCATACCGGCGAAGTGGCCGGCGAGTTCCAGTGACAGCACGCCGTGCAGGCGGGTCCAGACGGTCAGGAACCGGTGGAGCACCTCGGGCGGGGCGGGGTGGCCGCCGGCCCAGTCCCGGTGCTCCTCCAGGTACGCGCCGAAAGGCGTCGCGGCGGCGGGGCCGGCGGGCGCGAGCGCCGCACACGCGTCGAGCAGGGTGGTCATGATCTCGTTCGAGACGGCGGTGACGTCCTCGGGCGCCCGGTAGCCGGGGACGGGGGTGCCGTAGATGAGCAGATACCGCTGCGGGTCCACCAGGGCCCAGCCGCGCAGCGCGCCCGCCAGCCCCGCCAGGTCGGCACCGGCGGCGGCGGCCGTGCGCAGGGTGTCGGCGAGGCTCCGGTACGCCTCCCGGACGAGTTCGGTGATCAGGTCGTCGCGGCTGGCGAAGTAGCGGTAGAGCGCGGGCCCGCTCATGCCCATCTGCTTGGCGATCGCGTTGAGGGAGAGCGCGGACGCGCCCGCCGTGGCGATCTGCTCCCAGGCGCGTTCCGTGATCTCCGCGCGCACCTGGGCCCGGTAGCGCTCCCTCGGGGTGTCCGCGCCCGCCCTCGCCATGACCTGCCGCCTTCCCGCCCCCGTTCAGCTACATGCTCAAGGGTTGGTGAGAAGGTATCACGCAACCTGTTGACCTCCCCCTCAACCGTGCGTTACAACTTCTAACGAACGCATGAGCATGTAGCTCAAGCGGGAGTGCAGGGCATGGGACCCGCACTCCACCGCCCGTCAGAGGGGAACCCCATGTCCGGCATCCGCAGCACCGACCCCCGCGCCAACGGCTCCCACACCGCCCGTCCTCGCCGCGTCGGAATCCGCGCCGGAATCCGCACCGCCCTGGTCGCCGTCCCGCTCGTCGCCGGCCTCCTCGGCGGCGCCGCCGCGCCCGCCGGCGCGACCACCCCCCACCACAGCAGGTCCCTCACCTGCCAGGGCAAGGGCGTCGACCCCGACGCCCTCGTCCGCCACCGGACCGAGATCGTGATCAACGCGCCGCTGCGCACCGTCTGGAAGCTCCAGACCGACGTCGAGCGCTGGCCCGACTGGCAGGCGCCCGTGCGGACCGCGGAGCGCCTCGACCGCGGGCCGCTCCACCGGGGTTCGGCCTTCCGGTGGACGACCCCGCTGCCGCCCAACCCGGCGACTCCCGCCACCGGCCTGGACATCACCTCCACCGTCCGACAGCTCCGGACCGGCTCGTGCCTCCGCTGGACCGGGCCCGCCGTCGCCGAGGGGCTGCGCATCGACGGCGTCCACGTGTGGAACTTCACGGCCGTCCGGGGTGGCGTCCGCGTCACCACCGAGGAGACCCACAGCGGTCCCCAGGTCGAGGCGAACGTCCCCTTCGCGACCGAGGTCCTCCGGTCGGGCCTGGAGTCCTGGCTGAGCGACCTGAAGACCACCGCCGAAGCGCTTGCCCACGGCCGGAGTTGACGGACCGGCCGGAGGTTCGCCTGGGGACGCCCGCGGACGGGCGGGCCGACGCCGC
>NZ_JBHXKE010000426.1:0-4175 GCF_042722765.1 Kitasatospora sp. NPDC058406 | reverse complement strand
CCGGCGCCCACGGACCGCAACGAACTCATCCAACAGTCAGACCAGCCACCCGAACCCGGGCCCGGCTAGAACCCCTACACACGGATTAGGACACGGCGGTTCGGCCGCCGTCGAGCGCCCCCACCCCGCCCGTCAACCGGCCACCCCACCGTCCACGGCGTCGGCCGCCACCCGGAATCCGATGTTGCCGGCCGAACTGTCCGGCGTGTTCGAGCTGCGCGCCGCCACCCGGTAGCGGTTGCAGTACGACTCGTGGCACATGTGGGAGCCCCCGCGCATCACCCGCGCCGAGCCGTCCGGCGGCCCGGCCGGGTCGTGGCCCGGCCCCGTGCGGTGGAAGCCGGGGCTGAACCAGTCGGCGCACCACTCCCAGACGTTGCCGACGGTGTTGTACAGCCCGAAGCCGTTCGGCCGGAACGCGGTCACCGGGGCGGTGCCCCGGTGACCGTCCGCCGCCGTGTTCAGCGTCGGGAAGACGCCCTGCCAGATGTTGCACAGGTGCCGTCCCCCCGGCATCAGCTCGTCGCCCCACGGGTAGCGCCGCTGCTCCAGCCCGCCCCGGGCGGCGTACTCCCACTCGGCCTCGGTCGGCAGCCGGGTGCCGGACCAGGCGCAGTACGCCTGCGCGTCGTTCCACGAGACGTGGACGACGGGGTGGTTCTGACGCGTCGTGACGGAGGAGCCCGGCCCCTCCGGCGACCTCCAGGCCGCCCCGGCGACCGCCCGCCACCACGGCACGGCGGCCACCGCGGGCGAGGCGGCGGCGAGCTCCCCGGGCAGGAAGCCCTCGAAGACGTAGGAGAAGCCGAAGGTCTCCGCCTCGGTGCGGTGGCCGGTCGCCTTCACGAAGGTCGCGAACGCGGCGTTGGTCACCGTGGTCGGCGCGATCCGGAACGGGCTCAGCTCGACCGGTCGGACGGGCCCCTCGCCGTCGGCCGGGTAGCCCTCCCGGTCGTCCGTCCCCATCAGGAACCGCCCGCCGGGCAGGCCGGTCAGCTGCCGCGCGACACGCAGCGCCCGCGGGTCGGCGAGCGGCAGCACGGTGGCGGTGGTCCCGCCGGTGTCCGTGCCGCGTCCGGGGGTGCAGCAGGGCTTGGTGGTCGGCACGGGGTTCCTCGTTCCGGGTGGTCGGTGCGGGGCCGGCGCCCCGCACCGGGCGAACCGGGTGCGGGGCGCCGACCACCGGTGGTCGAGCGGTCGGGCGGCCCGGTCAGGCGACCCGGTCGGCGGCCAGCTGCGCCGCCAGCGCCGGGACACCGAGCGCCTGCTCCTCCTGCGGCGTCGCCTGGTACAGCAGGTTGGTCAGCTGGTACGGATCGGCCGCCAGATCGTAGTACTCGCGGAACTTCACCTCTCCGGTGCCGGACACCGTGCCGTTCGCGTCGGTGTGCAGCGCGTAGTACTCGGTGTACTGCCGGTCCTTCGCGACGTACGAGGACCAGGTGGGCGGGCCGCCCGCCGCCGTGCCCTGCTTCCACCACTCGACCAGCAGGTGGTCCCTGCTGTAGGTGCCGAGCAGCGAGTGGCCGTCCTGCGGGGTGCCGGGCGTGATGCCGGCGGCGTCGAGGATGGTCGGGGCGATGTCGATGTTGGCGACGATCCGGTTGTCGACGGTGCCCGCGCCGAGCCCACCGGCCGGCCAGGACAGGTAGAACGGCACCTCGTGGGCCGGGGAGTAGGGCACCGACTTCTTGAGCCAGCCGTGGTCGGCCCAGGTGTACCCGTTGTCACCGACGTAGATGACCAGGGTGTTGTCCAGCTGGCCGAGCGCCACCAGCTTGTCGTGGATCGCCTGGACGGCGTCGTCGACCGAGAGCAGGCTGCGCAGCTGCCGGGTCCGCAGCGCCTGGGCGTCGGCGAGCGTGGAGGTGGCGTTCTTGATGTAGCCGGGCTTGTCGCTGCGGTCGGCCTCGGGCACGGAGGGGCGGCCGTTCCACGGCGGCACCACCGTGTCGGCGTACTTGGCGGCCGGGACGTTGGGTTCGTGCGAGGCGTAGGGGGTGACGTAGGCGAACCAGGGGCGGGTGTCGGTGGCGGCCTTGTCCAGGAAGGCCAGCGTGCGGTTCTTGATGATGTTGGTGGTGTACCCGGTGAGCGTCTGGACGGTGCCGTCGATGTTCCAGTTGGCGTTGTTGAAGGCGGGCTGGAGCAGCGCCCACTCCTCGAAGTGCGGCGGGTTGTCGGCCAGCGCCCAGGAGTTGAGGTACTTGCCGAAGAGACCGGTGCGGTAGCCGGCCTGCCGGAGGTGGCGCTGCACGGTGGTGTTCTGGTCGAGACTGTGCGACGCACCGTTGTTGCGCACGCCGTGGTTGTGGGCGTAGCGGCCGGAGAACACCGACGAGCGCGACGGCGCGCAGAGCGGTGTGCTCACGTGGCCGTGGCTGAACCGGACGCCCTGGCCGGCGATCCAGTCCACGGTCTTCTGGATCGCCCACTCGGTGTGCTTGGGCTGGTCGTCGGTGACGATCAGCAGGATGTTCGGCCGGGCGGCGGCGCCGGCGGCGGCCGCGGGCCGGGCGGCGGCGAGCTGGAGTGCGGCGGGGGCCGCCGCGGTGGCCGCCACGGCGGCGGCGCCCGTGAGGAACCCCCGCCGGCCGACGGCCGGCGTCCGGCCGTCCCCGACCGGGCCGTCGGTCGAATTGCCGGTCGAATCTCCCGTGGAATCGCTCATTCGAATTCCCTCCGTGCTTTTCGGTGATCCCGGCAGGCCGCTCACGGGAAATCCCGGTTCGGCATTGCCGGAAATCGGTGCCGGGAAGCGGAACTCCGGCCCGCGACTCGTCCGCACCCGCACCCAGGAGGGCGTCCACGGGCACGGCGAGTCGCCGGCAGTCCGCCTGAAAGGAACCGGGGCGCCTCGTCTACCTGCACGAACGGTGCGAGTGCGAGCCACCCCGAGGAATCGCGACGCGGGTCGGCCGGTTCCCGTCCGTCCTTCGGGGAACCGCCGCCCGACTCACGCCGAGTGGGCTGTACAGAGGGCGCTCGCCAGCCGTCCGAAATCGACATGCCGACGAGCAGCCAGGAAATCGCCAGCTGCCATGCGAGCGACTGTAGGAGTTGCGGGGAGTCGCTGGCAATACCCGGGGAGAATTGTTGCGGCGCCATGACGGATATCGGGACCCATGTTTCCGCCGGTATCCTCCCGCCGGTCCCCTCCCGCCGACGGACGGCCCTGGCGCGGCCCGTCGGCGGTCGGGCGCCCCCCTATGCTGTCCGGTCATGATCACTTCACCGGCGCCCTCACCGGCGCTCCCGTCGGCACCCTCACCGGACCCGATACGGCTCGTCATCTTCGACTGCGACGGGGTCCTCGTGGACAGCGAGCGGATCGCCGCCCGCGTCCAGGTCGCGCTCAGTGCCGAACTCGGCTGGCCGCTCACCGAGGCCGACGTGGTGGAGCGCTTCATCGGCCGCTCCCAGGCCTCGATCCACGAACAGATCGCCGCCCGGCTCGGTGAGGAGGCCGCCGGAGCGTGGTGGGAGGCGTTCGTCCGGCGGCACGCCGAGGAGGTGGACGCCGGACTCGCCGCCGTCGACGGCCTGCCGGAGGCGCTGGACGCGATCACCCTGCCGACCTGCGTCGCCTCCAGCGGTTCGCACGAGAAGATGGCGCACACCCTCGGCCGCACCGGGCTCCACCACCGCTTCGCCGGCCGGATCTTCAGCGCCACCGAGGTCGCCCGCGGCAAGCCGGCCCCCGACCTCTTCCTGTACGCGGCGCAGCGGATGGGCGTGCCGCCGTCCGCCTGCGCCGTCGTCGAGGACAGCGAGCCCGGCGTCCGGGCCGCCCGCGCCGCCGGCATGCGCGCCTTCGGCTACGCCGGGGGTCTCACCGCCGCCGACCGGCTGGCGGGCCCCGGGACCGTCGTCTTCGACGACATGCGGGAACTCCCCGCCCTGCTCGCCGCCGGATAGCCGTCGCGCGGCGGCCGGCCCGGGCAGCGGCCCCCGACCGGCGCCCGACCGGTGCAGCCCCCCGGCCCCGGTCCCCCCGGCCCCGGCCCACGCGCGTACGGCCGACCGGCCGCCCCCCTCGCGGCCGTCGGCGGACCGCCCGGCACCGCGCTCGGCCCACACCCGAGCGGGGTACCGGGCGGCCGACCGGGGGGGGGCGCCCTCCCCCCCGCCCCCCCCGCCCCGGGTAAACCCCCCCGACCCACCAGCCCCGGCAG
>NZ_JBHXKE010000425.1:0-4200 GCF_042722765.1 Kitasatospora sp. NPDC058406 | reverse complement strand
CGATCCTGCTGAAGATCAGCGACAGCGCCCGCCGCCCGGGCGTGGAACCCGCTCCCGCCAGCGAGCTCCAGGGGGGAGCAGCCTCGTGAACAAGCCGATCCGCCGGGTCTCGATCTTCTGTCTCGTCCTGATCCTGGCCCTCATGGTGCGCACCAACTGGGTGCAGGGCGTCCAGGCCGACGCCTGGGCCACCAACAAGAACAACAAGCGCCAGGTCTACGACCGGTACGCCCACCCGCGCGGCAACATCATCGTCGACGGCCAGCCGGTCACCCAGTCCGCCTTCGTCAACGGCCTGCGCTACAAGTACAAGCGGTCCTGGGTCGACGGCCCGATGTACGCGCCGGTCACCGGCTACTCCTCGCAGGCCTTCGGGGCCAGCCAGCTGGAGCAGCTGGAGGACGGCGTGCTCTCCGGCAACGACGACCGGCTCTTCTTCCGCAACACCCTGGACATGCTGACCGGGGAGCCGAAGAAGGGCGGTGACGTCGTCACCACCATCAACGCCAAGGCCCAGAAGGCCGCCTTCGAGGGGCTCGGCAACAAGAAGGGCGCGGTCGTCGCGCTCGACCCGCGCACGGGCGCGATCCTGGCCCTGGTCTCCACGCCGTCGTACGACCCCGGTGTCTTCGCCGGCAACGAGTCCGCCGACTCCAAGGCGTGGACGGACCTCAACGCCGACCCGAACAAGCCGATGCTCAACCGGGCGCTGCGCGAGACCTACCCGCCGGGCTCGACCTTCAAGCTGGTCACCGCGGCGGCGGCGTTCGAGAACGGCCTCTACCAGAACATCGACGACGCCACCAAGACGCCGAACCCGTACGTCCTGCCCGGCACCAAGACCGAGCTGAAGAACGAGTCCGACAAGGAGCAGTGCGAGAACGCCACGCTCAAGTCCGGCATGGACCAGTCCTGCAACACGGTCTACGGCAAGATCGGCGCGGACCTGGGCAAGGACAAGATGCGGGCGCAGGCCGAGAAGTTCGGCTTCAACAGCACCGTGGACACCCCCGTCCGGTCCGAGAAGAGCGTCTTCCCGACCGACTCCACCCCGGACGGCACCGCGCTCGACTCCATCGGCCAGCACGACACCCGGGCCACGCCCCTGCAGATCGCCATGGTGACGGCGGCGATCGCCAACAACGGCTCGCTGATGCAGCCCTACCTGGTCGACCAGGAGCGCTCGGCCTCGCTGACCACCATCTCCAAGCACACCGAGAAGCAGTTCTCGCAGCCGATCAGCCCGGCCACCGCGCAGAAGCTGCAGGAGATGATGGTCTCGGTGGTCGAGAACGGCACCGGCAGGAACGCCCGGATCCCCGACCTGACGGTCGGCGGCAAGACCGGCACCGCCCAGCACGGCGAGGACAACGCGGGTCTGCCGTTCGCCTGGTTCACCTCCTACGCCAAGGCGGCCGACGGCCGCTCGGTCGCGGTCGCGGTGGTGGTCGAGGACGGCTCCAACAACCGTGACGGCATCAGCGGCGGCCGGCTGGCCGCGCCGATCGCCAAGTCGGTGATGCAGGCGACGCTCGGGAAGTAGCCGGCCGGTCCGGCCGGTCGTGCCCGGCCGACCGGGTCCGCTGGGCCCGCCTGATCCACCGCTTCCGCCCGTTCCGGGAGGCCCCCGGGGCGGGCGCGGACGGCTTCCGCGGGTGAGTGAAATGTCACGATCGGCACCCCTGTCCGGGTACCGGTCTGATATCGGCCTGCGGTCGACTCGGGTCCGGCGCGGTGCGACCGGTAGCGTATCCGCAGCAGCGGGTGTACCCGTTGCCGCCCGCGAGACGCCGCACGGTCCTGAACGCAGAACCACCCGGGGCCCGGGCGGCGTCACAGGGAGCGTGCGGGGACACCTACGTCAGAACCTCACCGGCGGGTGAGGGAGAGGGTCGGAACTATGGAAGAGCCTCGTCGCCTAGGCGGCAGGTACGAGCTCGGCGGCGTCCTGGGACGCGGCGGCATGGCCGAGGTGTACCTCGGCCATGACACCCGGCTCGGCCGCTCCGTCGCAGTGAAGACGCTCCGGGCCGACATGGCCCGGGATCCGTCGTTCCAGGCCCGCTTCCGTCGTGAGGCACAGTCCGCGGCGTCACTCAACCACCCCGCCATCGTCGCCGTCTACGACACCGGCGAGGACTACATCGACGGGATCTCCATCCCGTACATCGTGATGGAGTACGTCGAGGGGTCCACGCTGCGGGAGCTGCTGCACTCCGGGCGCCGGCTGCTGCCGGAGCGCGCGCTGGAGATGACCATCGGCATCCTGCAGGCCCTGGAGTACTCGCACCGGGCCGGCATCGTGCACCGCGACATCAAGCCCGCCAACGTCATGCTGACCCGGCAGGGCAACGTCAAGGTCATGGACTTCGGCATCGCCCGCGCGATGGGCGACGCCGGCATGACGATGACGCAGACCTCGGCCGTCATCGGCACCGCCCAGTACCTCTCCCCGGAGCAGGCCAAGGGCGAGCAGGTGGACGCCAGGTCCGACCTCTACTCCACCGGCTGCCTGCTCTACGAGCTGCTGACCGTCCGCCCGCCGTTCGTCGGCGACTCCCCCGTGGCGGTCGCCTACCAGCACGTCCGGGAGGAGGCGCAGCCGCCGTCCGTCTTCGACCCCGAGGTCCGCCCCGAGGTCGACGCGATCGTGCTCAAGGCGCTCGCCAAGGACCGCGACTACCGCTACCAGAGCGCCGACGAGATGCGCGACGACATCGAGCGCTTCCTCGACGGCCTGCCGGTGGCCGCCGCCCAGCAGGCCGCCGCCTACGGCATGGGCGCCGCCGGGTACGGCTACGACCAGAACGGCTACCCGCAGCACGACCCGTACGGCCAGACCAACATGCTGCCGCAGCACGCCGCCGGCGGGCCGACCACGGTGCTGCCGCAGGCCTCCCCGGCCGGCTACCCGCAGCCCCAGGGCCCCGGCTACGACGACGGGTACGGCCAGACCTACGCCGGCGCCCAGGGCGGCGGCAACGACGGCTACGACGACGGGTACGGCCGCAGCGGCCGGCGCGGCGGGGAGCCGCCGAAGAAGAGCAACACCTCCTGGATCGTGCTGGCGGTCGCCGCCGTCCTCGTCCTGGTGGGCACCTTCTTCGTCGCGCAGGCGATGTTCGGCAACTCGAAGGGCGACACCCCGAAGGAGGCGCCGAAGGTCGCGGTGCCGAACCTGGTCGGCAAGAGCCTGGCGGAGGCCAAGACGCTCGCCGCCCAGGCCGGTCCCAAGCTGGTGGTCACCGAGGGCGAGAAGGTCGCCTGCCCGGACGCCGCGGTGAAGAAGGACCAGGTCTGCACCCAGAACCCGGCGGTCGGCGGCCAGCTCGCGGAGGCCGGCACGATCACCGTGCAGCTCTCCTCCGGCCCGGCCAAGGCCGCCGTGCCGGCCGTGACCGGCAAGACCAAGGAACAGGCCGTCAAGGCGCTGGCCGACGCCGGGTTCACCAACGTCACCTCCGAGTACAAGGACGACGAGAACGCCCCGCTGGAGCAGGTCACCGGCCAGGACCCGCCCCCCAACGCGGGTGCCGACCCGACCGCCCCGATCAAGCTCACCGTCTCGCAGGGCAAGGCGAAGGTCGCCGTGCCCAACGTGGTCGGCCAGCCCAAGGAGGCCGCGCAGGCCACCCTGGAGAGCGCCGGCTTCCAGGTCGACGCCTCGAAGACCACCACGACCAACGACCCGAGCAAGGTCAACACCGTGGCCTCGCAGACGCCGACGGCCAACAGCAAGGTCGCGGCGGCCTCGAAGATCCAGCTGACCGTCTTCAAGGCGCCGGACAAGGTCACCGTCCCGCCGCTGACGAACGTCGTCCTCAGGGACGCCATCAAGCAGCTGGAGACCGCGGGCCTGAAGTACACCATCGTGTTCGGTCCGGCGGACCCGGCCTCGCTGGTCACCAGTTCCACCCCGCAGGCCGGGACCCAGGTGGACCCGCAGACCTCGATCGGGCTGATGACCAAGGCGGCGGATCCGCCCAAAGGGGGCGACACCCCCACCATCCCCGGGATCCCCGGTATCCCCACGCCCTCCAACACCAAAGGGGGACCCAACAACTAAGCCCTGGTTCCCCTGGTTCTGAGCACGTCGGAACCGGGCCGGCCGGCCGAGTTGTTTCCGCACCGACGAGCTCGCCGAAGCCGCCGGCACCATCAACCGCCTGCTCGCCGCCGGTCGGCTGCGAGCGCGCGCCC
>NZ_JBHXKE010000424.1:0-4225 GCF_042722765.1 Kitasatospora sp. NPDC058406 | reverse complement strand
GAGATGGGCTGGACCCCGCGCCGCCCGAACCTGGACGACATCGTCGCCGACGCCTGGAAGTTCACCCTGGAGCGCCACCGGTGAACGCCCGCCCGGCATGACGCGGCCGCGTTGACGCGAGGGCGCGCAGGCGCGCAGGCGCGCAGGCGCGCAGGCGTGCGGGCGGACTCCCGCGGCTCGCGCGCCCGTGGATCCGGCACCCGCCCGTCAGGCCGCCGGGGTGAGGCTTCCGCGCCCGACCGGCGGCTCCGCCCGACGCCCGCGGGCGCGACGGGACGGCAGCCGGCTCAGTCGACAGCCGTGCCGTGCGAGCTCGTCGACCCCGGTCGCGCGCATCGCCTCCTCCGCTACGCAGAGTGACCTGCCTCGCCCAGCCTCCCGCCCCCTCCCACGGACCCGCCCCGCACGCCCTCCCGGGCGACGACCCGACCCGCGCGACACGGCGAAGGTGTAGGCTAAAACCTAAAGCCTTTAGGCAGCAGCCTGAGAGGCAAAGGCGAACGGAGCGAACCTCATGGCCCGGGTGGGACTGACCGCCGAACGACTGACCCTCGCCGGGGCGGAGCTGGCCGACGAGGTCGGCTTCGAGCACGTCACCGTCTCCGAGCTCGCCCGACGCTTCGACGTCAAGGTCGCGAGCCTGTACTCGCACGTCCGCAACTCCCACGACCTCAAGACCCGGATCGCCCTGTTCGCCCTGGAGGAGCTCGCCGACCGCGCCGCCGACGCGGTCGCCGGACGCGCCGGCAAGGACGCCCTGGCAGCCTTCGCCGACGCCTACCGCGACTACGCCCGGCAGCACCCCGGGCGGTACGACGCCGCACGGTTCAGGCTCGACCCCCAGACGGCCGCCGCCGGCGCCGGGGTGCGGCACGCCCGGATGACCCGGGCGATCCTGCGCGGCTACGACCTGGACGAGCCGGACCAGACCCACGCGATCCGCATGCTGGGCAGCGTCTTCCACGGCTACGTCAGCCTGGAGGCCGCCGGCGGCTTCAGCCACACCGCCGTCGATCCTCAGGTGTCCTGGGACTGGATCATCGATTCCCTCGACACCCTGCTCCGGACCCTGACGACCCGCTGAGCACCCCGGCCGTACCGACCCCACCGGCCCGCCCGACCCCACCGGCCCGCCGCACCGAACCGGAACCCCAGGAACCATGAGCACCGACAGCACGCCGACCGCCGCCCCGACCACCACCCCCGTCACCGCCGACCTGCTGCACGGGCACCTCGACCTCGAACGGACGGCGCACGGGCTGCTGCCGCACCGGCTGCCCGCCCGGGCCCGCCTCCAGATCCCCGACGAGCAGCTCGCGACGGCACAGGCCCAGCCCTCCGGCGTGCGCCTGGCCTTCCGTACCAGGGCCACCACCGTCGAGCTGGACACCCTGCCCACCAAGCGCGCCTACGCGGGCGTGCCCGCCACACCCGACGGCGTCTACGACCTCGTCGTCGACGGCCTGCTCACCGCACAGGCCACCGTCGCCGGGGGCAACACCCTGATGACCGACCTGGCCACCGGCACCGCCGAACTGATCGAGGGCCCGCCCGGGACGGCACGCTTCACCGGCCTTCCCGCCCGCGACAAGACCGTCGAGATCTGGTTGCCGCACAACGAGATCACCGAGCTGATCGCCCTGCGCACCGACGCCCCGGTCGAACCCGCGCCGCCGACCGGGCACCGGCGCTGGGTCCATCACGGCAGCTCCATCAGCCACGGCTCGACCGCCGGCCGCCCCACCTCCGTCTGGACCGCCCTGGCGGCTACCGAGGGGGGCGTCGACCTGGTCAACCTCGGCTTCGGCGGCGGCGCCCTGCTGGACCCGTTCACCGCCCGCGCGATCCGTGACACCCCCGCCGACCTGATCAGCCTCAAGATCGGCATCAACATCGTCAACACGGACGCGATGCGGCTGCGCGCGTTCGGCCCGGCCGTCCACGGCTTCCTCGACACCGTCCGGGAGGGGCACCCGACCACCCCGCTGCTGGTCGTCTCCCCCGTCCTGTGCCCGGTCCACGAAGACACCCCCGGCCCGCTGGCCCCGGACTTCTCGACCGGCACCCTGCGCTTCAAGGCCACGGGCGACCCCGCCGAACGCGCGGCCGGCCGCCTGACCCTCACCGTCATCCGCGAGGAGCTGGCCCGCATCGTCGCCCGGCGCGCGGAGGACGACCCGCACCTCCACCACCTGGACGGCCGCACCCTCTACGGCCGGGCCGACTACGACGAGTTGCCGCTGCCCGACGAGGTCCACCCCGACGCCGCCGGCCACCGCCGCATCGCGGACAACTTCGGCCGGCTGGTCTTCGGCCCCGGCGGGATCTTCGCCGCCCCGCGCGTCTGACCCGCCGCCCGGGCGGTACCGGACGGCGGGTCGGACGCCCGGCGCGGCCGGCTCCGACACGGCCCGTGCCGTGCCGGGCCCTGCGGGGGCGGGGCGGGGCCGGTCAGGGCCGGTGGGTGGCGCGCAGCCGGGCGAGGGTGCGCAGGCCGCGTTCCACGAGTTCGGGATCGTGGTTCGCCGCGCCGTACTGGATCCCGGAGACGGCGTCCAGCACGCAGTGGACGGCCAGGTACTCCTGCTCGGTGTCGGTGAGGTCCCGGCCGTAGCCGTCGAAGAGCGCCTCGGCGAGGTCCGGGCGGTCGGCCCAGCTGTCGGCGAGCCGCACGAAGTCCCGGACGGCCGGGCCCGGCTCGGCACGCTCGAAGTCGATCACGTACAGGTCCCCGGACGGCTCCCACAGGAGGTTGCGGAACTGGAGGTCGCCGTGGGTCGGCACCGCGTCGAGGGGAGGGAGCTCGGCCGCCCTCGCGGTGGCCGCGCGGGCGAGGTCCTCGTCGCCGGGAGCGAGGTGGCCGCGGGCCCCTTCCAGGTGCCGCTCCAGTCGTTCGAGGACGCGCGGCGACCCGTCACCGGGCCGGGCGGGCGCGGCCCCGTGGATCGCCGCCGCGAGCTCCCCGATCCGGCGGAAGACCCGCTGCTGCTCCTCGCGCCCGTGCACGGCCCCGTGCAGGGAGCGGCCGGGCACCGCGGTGACGACGACGGCCCGCAACGCGGGGGCGACGGCCACCAGGCGTGGCGCCGCCCCACCCAGGAGGGGGACCCAGGTCCGGTAGGCGGCCACCTCACGGTCGTGGAAGCGCGGGCTCTCACGATGGACCTTGACGAACCACTCACCGCCGTCCCGGCCGTGGACCCGCCACACCCGGCTGCCCGCCCGTGCCCAGGAGGCGTCCGTCCACGCGGCGATGCGTCCGACGGCGGCCTCGGCGAACTCCCTCAGCTCCGGGGCGGGGCTGTCCGCGGCGCCACCGCCGCCGATGCGGGCGGCGAGGGCGGTCATGTCGTCGGCGAATCCGGCGCCGAGGTCGATGCCGGTCTCCTCGGCGATCACCAGCAGGGAGAACAGGCAGTCGGACAGCTCGTGGGCGATCCGCTCCCGGTCGGCCGGGACGTCGGCGCGGTGGCCCTGGTACGCCATGACGAGCTTGGCGAGGTCCCCGACGTCGCCGACGAACCCGAGGGCGAAGTCCGCCAGGTCCCATGTGCGGCCCAGTGTCCGCCGGTTGGTCTCGTCGTACAGCCGGCGGACGTCGCGGGCGGCGGCGACCAGTCCGTCCCAGTCGGGGCGGACACGACGGTTCGGTTCCACACGTCTCCTCAGCGGGTCACGGGGCGGGCAGGGCGCCCGACATGTCGACTTTCCTCGGCTCGCGGACGCGGCTCGCGGCTCGCGGCTCGCGGACGCGGCGGGTCGGACGATCACCGGCTCCTGTTCCCCGAAGCGCACCTTCACGGTCACGCGGACAACCTAGCGCTGCGACCGACCGGTTCGCCGGGTCCGGACGAGCAGAAGCCCGGACGGTCTACCTCACCCATCCCGCCCTCCGCGGCACCGAAGTACTCACAACACCCTCCAGCCCGGCGGTTGTCGCGACACGACGCCCCTAGCGCTTGCCTGGCCGCGCCCGTTCGCGGGACGGCTCGATCACCGGCCGAGCACGCGGACGGGGCGGCGGGCTCCGACGGGGTGTCGGGGTCCGCCGCCCCGGAGCCGGGGCGAGCCACGGGGAACCTGCCGCGCAGGTCGCCCCGGCTACGCCGGGTCCCGGTCGAACACCGCCTTCGACCAGCGGTAGCCGAGCGCCGCGAGGCCCAGGCACCAGGCGACGGCGAGCCACCCGTTGTGGCCGATCTCGCTGCCGAGCAGCAGTCCGCGC
>NZ_JBHXKE010000423.1:0-4229 GCF_042722765.1 Kitasatospora sp. NPDC058406 | reverse complement strand
CCACCCCGCTCCTCCCGGCGCTTCCCCGCGCTTCCCCGCGCTTCCCCGCGCTTCCCCGCTCCTCCCCTCTCCTCCTCGCGCCGGTCCTGGCGCGCAGCTCGCGGCCGAGCGCCGCCGACACCCGGCCCACCGCCGACACCCGGCCCACCGCCGACACCCGGCCCACCGCCGACACCCGGCCGACCGTCGATTCCCGGCCGACCGCCGACACCCGGCCCACCGTCGATTCCCGGCCGACCTCACCGACCGCCGTTCGTACCGGGCCCGTCCGGGACGGCCGTCCGGACGGCCACCGCCCGGGTGAACCGGCCGCCGGGCCCCCCGCACCCGCGCCCCGCGCGACGGGCGGCGATGGTAGGCATGGGCCGCATGCAGTGGTTCGCGGCACCCGAGTACTGGCTCAGCAGACTGCTCGTGCAACGGCTGCTGGCCGCCGTCTACCTGACCGGCTTCCTCGCCGCCGCCCTCCAGTTCCGCGCCCTGATCGGCGCCGGCGGCATGCTGCCCGTGCCCCGCTTCACCGCCCGGGTCCCGTTCCGGCAGTCGCCCGGTCTCTTCCACCTCCACTACAGCGACCGCTTCTTCGCCGCCGTCGCCTGGACCGGCGCCGCGCTCTCCGCCGCCCTCGCCGGCGGACTCGGCGACGCCGTCCCGCTCTGGGCGTCGATCCTCTGCTGGGCGGCGCTCTGGGTCCTCTACCTCTCGATCGTCAACGTCGGACAGACCTGGTACTCCTTCGGATGGGAGTCACTGCTGCTGGAGGCGGGCTTCCTCGGCGCCTTCCTGGGCAACGCCGACACCGCCCCGCCCGCGCCGGTTCTCTGGCTGATGCGCTGGCTGGTCTTCCGGGTCGAGTTCGGCGCGGGCCTGATCAAACTCCGCGGCGACAGCTGCTGGCGGGACCTGACCTGCCTGCGCTACCACCACGAGACGCAGCCCATGCCCGGTCCGCTCAGCTGGTTCTTCCACCGCCTGCCCGACCCGCTGCACCGCGTCGAGGTGGCCGCCAACCACGTCACCCAGCTCGCCGTCCCGGTCTGCCTGCTCCTCCCGCAGCCCGTCGCCACCTTCGCCGCCTGCGTCGTGATCGCCACCCAGCTCTGGCTGATCGCCTCCGGCAACTTCGCCTGGCTCAACTGGCTCACCATTGCCCTCGCCCTCGCCGCCGTCGACCCCGCCCGCCTCGGCCTCCCGGCCCACCCCCGGGCGTACGGTGCCGCGCCCGCCTGGTACGAGGCACTGGTCCTGGCCCTCGCCGCCGCCGTCCTCGTCCTCAGCTACTGGCCGGTCCGGAACATGGTCTCCCGCCGCCAGGTCATGAACCGTTCCTTCAACCGCCTCCACCTGGTCAACTCCTACGGCGCCTTCGGCAGCGTCAACCGGCTCCGCCAGGAGGTCGTGGTCGAGGGCACGGACGAACCGGCCGTCACCCGGCACACCGTGTGGAAGGAGTACGGCTTCAAGGGCAAGCCCGGTGACGTGCGCCGCCTTCCGCGCCAGTACGCCCCCTACCACCTGCGGCTCGACTGGCTGATGTGGTTCGCCGGCATCTCGCCCGCGTACGCCCGGCCCTGGTTCCTGCCCTTCGTCGCCCGACTGCTGGTCAACGACCCGGACACCCTCCGCCTGCTGCGCCACAACCCCTTCCCCGACGCCCCACCGACCCACGTCCGGGCGACCCTCCACCTCTACCGGTTCACCGATTGGCGCGAACTTCGCGAAACCGGCGCGTGGTGGCACCGGACCGCGCTCTCCGAGTACCTCGCGCCGGTCGACCTCGCCGCCCTCGGCCGCAGCGGGTACCGCCCGCCGCCCGGGCACCGGCTCCGCACGGTGCCGACGGAGCGGATCCGGCGGCCGGGAACACACGGGGCGCCCACGCACCACCCGCCCGGCCGAACACCGGACCACCCGCCCGGCCCTCCCGAGTAGCGGCCAGGTGAGCGGTATGGCACGCCACACCCGACCGATGGACGGTGGGTGCGTGCAAGGCTCGAACGGGCACCCGTATTCTTGGCCTCCACAACAGGCAGCCCGACCGCGCACCCCTTGGCCCCTCCCGCCGGGGCCCCACGCGCACCCGGACCGCCGTCCCCCTCGACGCCAGCCCCGCCGCAGTCGCCCAGAACCGGACCTCACATGACAGTGCTTCACTCGCGCAACGCCGACGCAGCCGACGCCGCGGACGCCAAGGACGCCACCGACGCCAAGGACCTGGAGCAGACCCGCGGCCAGGCGGTCACCGCCGACACCGACCTCCGGGAAGAGCTCGGCCGGTACGCCGACCTCGGCGCCTTCACCCTCACCGCCGACACCCACGCCTGGTACGCGGCCGTCGACACCGTCGCCAGCCCCGAGGACGCCCGCGCGGCCTCCACCGTCCTCGCCGAGCTGCGCGGTCACGACCTCCAGCAGACCTGGGAGGACGTCACCGCGCTCGCCGCCGAGGTCAAGATCGACGCACCGGACACCGTCGGCAAGACCGCCGTCCTGGTCGAGATGCTGCAGCTCGTCCACCGGACCTCGACCATCCTCACCGGTGCCGCCTACGACGCCGACCTCGGCACCCTCGTCGCCGCCACCGCCGACCGGGCCTGGCGCCGTGAGCGGGGCGTCAAGCTCTCCTGGCTGCGCGCCCGCTCGCTGCGCAAGCAGGCCGCCGCCCTCGCCGCCACCTCCGGCCGACCGCGCCCGCAGGACCTGCACGAGGCACTCGCGTCGGCGGAGGTCGAACGCCGCGCCTGGACCGCCCTCGCCCCCGCCGGCACCCTGCCCGTCCCGCCGGCCGACGGCGCACTGGTCCACCGCACCGCCCTGGCGTTCGAGGCCATCAACACCGGCCTGCGCGACCTCGCCCGGCTGCTGCCCGGCCAGGACCTCGACGCGCTGTCCTTCCCGGACCTCGTCGACCTCGTCGACCGGCTCGCCGCGGACGAGGGCACCCTCTACCGCCTCCCCACCATCCGCACCCTGCGCGCCACCCTGGAGGACGCCGGCCTCGCCGACCTCCTCTCCGAGCTGACGGCCTCCCGCGCGGACCGCCGCGCTGCCGAGGCCGCCTACACCGCTCGCCAGGCGCTGGCCGGCGGCCAGCGCGACGGCCTCGCGGGCAGCGGCGAACCGGCCCCCACGGCGGAGGCCGAGGCGGCCGACGTCGAGACCGCCGGTGAGGCCGACGTCGTCGAGACCGAGGCCCCGACGGCTGCCGGGACCGATCTCGCGGACACCGAGACCGACGGCGTCGCGGACACCGCCGCGGACATCGCCGCCGAGGCCGAGGCCGGCGTCGATGAGTCGCCGGTCGAGGTCGAGGCCCCGGCCTCCGAGGCCCCGGGTACCGATGAGGCGGAGGCCGAGGCGGCCGTCGAAACGGTCGTCGAGTCGACCGTCGAGGAGAAGCCGCTCGTCGTCACTCTCCCCGCTCCGTCACCGGCTGCCGATGACCTGGTCGGCGCCGCGCCGGTGGAGCCTTCGGCCGCAGAGGTCGAGACGGTGACCGAGGAGACTCCTGTCGTGGAGGCCGAGGCCGCTGACGCCGACGAGACCCACACCGAGGACAGAACGGCCGAGGACGAGACGGAGACCGAGTCCGTCGCCGAGCCGGTCGAGGAGGTCGCGACCGAGGTCGAGGCTCCGGCCGCCGCGGTGGTCGAGGCCGAGGTTGTTGCCGAGGAGACTCCGGTCGTCGAGGCTCAGGTGGAGGTCGTGGCCGAGAAGGCTGCTGCCGTCGAGGTCGCGGTGGTCGAGGAGACTGCGGCGGTCGAGGCTCCGGCGGTCGAGGCTTCCGCCGAGCCCGTGGTCGAGGAGACCGCGCCCGCCGTGGTCGAGGCTGAGGTTGTGGCCGAGGAGGTCCCGGTCGTCGAGGTCGTGGCCGAGCCCGTGGTCGAGGCGCCGGTCGAGGCCGAGAAGGCCGAGGCTGTGGTGGTGGAGACCGCGTCTGTCGAGGTCGTCGTCGAGGCTTCCGCCGAGCCCGTGGTCGAGGAGACCGCGCCCGCCGTGGCCGAGGCTGAGGTTGTGGCCGAGGAGGTCCCGGTCGTCGAGGTCGTGGCCGAGCCTGTCGTCGAGACTCCGGTCGAGGCCGAGAAGGCTGCTGCCGTCGAGGTCGCGGTGGTCGAGGAGACTGCAGCGGTCGAGGCTCCGGTGGTCGAGGCGCCGGTCGAGGCCGAGAAGGCCGAGGCTGTGGTGGTGGAGACCGCGTCTGTCGAGGTCGTCGACGAGGCTCCCGCCGA
>NZ_JBHXKE010000422.1:3663-4269 GCF_042722765.1 Kitasatospora sp. NPDC058406 | reverse complement strand
GGCGCACCCCGATCCGGGGGGGGCGTTTCCCCCCCACACCACGGGGGGGCCCGGCCGGAGCTGGACCTGGCGCAGACCGGCGTGCCGGTCGAGCAGCGCCTGGAGGGCGGTGGCCAGGTCCGCCGTAAGGACACCGGCGGGCAGGAGCACCAGCCGGGCCTGGGCGATCCGGTCGACCGGGCCGCCGCGTTCGGCGAGCCAGTGGGCGATCGGGGGCAGCGGCAGCGGACCGGTTCCGTCGTCCTGCGGCCGGACGGCCGCCGGGGCGGTCCCGGCGGCCGGCGCGGCCGGGACGGCGAGCTCGGCGAGCCGGGCGGGGGTGGGTGCCTCGAAGACCTGCCGGGCGGTGAGGGTCAGACCCGCCTTGCGGGCCAGCGACACCAGCCGGATGGAGACGATGCTGTCGCCGCCGAGTTCGAAGAAGTCGGCGTGCCGGTCGACGGCGGTCAGGCCGAGGGCCTCGGCCATCAACCGGGCCAGCACGACGACGGGTTCGGCGGTCCCGGAAGGTTCGGCGGGCTCGGCGACGGTCGCGGCGGCCGGGCGCGGGGGGGCCGCCGGGGGGTCCCGCCGGCCCGGCCGGGGCCGCCGCGCGTGGGTGGCGGG
>NZ_JBHXKE010000422.1:0-3653 GCF_042722765.1 Kitasatospora sp. NPDC058406 | reverse complement strand
ATCGGGGGCAGCGGCAGGGCCCGCCGGTCGAGCTTGCCGTTGACGGACAGCGGCAGGGCGTCGAGGAGGACGATCGGCGCCGGCACCATGTACGCCGGGAGCCGCTCCGCCGCGAGCTTGCGCAGGTGGCGGGTGTCCGGAACGCGACCCGGCTCCGGGACGACGTACCCGATCAGCCGGTCGCCCCCGGTGCCCGACGCGCGGACGGCCGCGGCGGCCAGGGCGACGCCCGGCAGGGCGGCCAGCGCGGCCTCCACCTCGCCGAGTTCGATCCGCAGGCCGCGCAGCTTGACCTGGTCGTCGGTCCGGCCGAGGTAGTGCAGCCGGCCGTCGGCCGTCCGCCGGGCGAGGTCGCCGGTGCGGTACATCCGGCTGCCGGGCGGACCGTACGGGTCGGCGGTGAACCGCTCGGCGGTCAGCGCCGCCCGGTTCAGGTAGCCGCGCGCCAGCTGCACCCCGGTCAGGTACAGCTCCCCGGGGGTCCCGAGCGGGACGGGACGCAGCCGCGCGTCCAGGAGCCGGACCCCGGTGTTCCACACCGGGCTGCCGACGGGCACGCTGCCGCCGGACCGGCCGGTGCCGGGCCGGTAGTGCTCGGCGGTGACGTCGACCGCCGCCTCGGTGGGGCCGTAGAGGTTCTCCAGGGCCACCTCCCGGCCGGCGCAGGATTCCCGGAAGCGCTCGGCGAGGTCGACCGGGAGGGCTTCGCCGCTGCACACCACCCGTCGCAGCGAGGGGCACTCGGCGAGCCGCTGGTCGGTGAGGAAGGCGGCGAGCATCGAGGGCACGAAGTGCGCGACGGTGGCGCGGTGGCGGCGGATCAGGTCGGCGAGGTAGCCGGGGTCACGGTGCCCGTCGGGGCGGGCGACCACCGCGGGCACGCCCGCGGCGAACGGCCAGAACAGCTCCCAGACCGAGACGTCGAAGCCGGCCGGGGTCTTGTGCAGCACCCGGTCGTCCCCGCCGAGGGGGTAGGCGTCCTGCATCCACCGCAAACGGTTGACGATCGCGGCGTGGCCGACCTGGACGCCCTTGGGCAGGCCGGTGGAGCCGGAGGTGAAGATGACGTACGCGGGGTGGTCGGGCCTCAGCGGGGCGAGCCGGTCGTGATCGGTGACCGGTCCGGCCGGGGCGGACGCCAGGGCGGCCTCCGTCTCCGGGTCCCCCAGCAGGACGGCGTCGGGGGCGTCGGCGGGCAGCCGGCCGGCCGATCCGGATTCGGTGAGCACGCAGACCGGGCGGGCCGTGCCGAGGAGGTGGCGCAGCCGCTCGGCCGGGTGGTCGAGGTCGAGCGGCAGGTAGGCGCCCCCGGCCCGGACCACCGCGTGGACGGCCACCAGCAGGTCTGCGGAGCGCGGCAGGGCCACCGCGACCACGCTCTCCGGGCCGACCCCGCGGGCGATCAGCAGCCGGGCGAGCCGGTCGGCGCGGTCGTCGAAGGCCGCACGGGACAGCTCGGCGCCGTCCGTCAGCACCGCGGGGCGGGCGGCCCCGGCGCGGGCTCCGGCGGCGACCAGGTCGGGCAGCGTGGCCGGGTCGCCGGGGACGGCCGGGTGGTCGGTGGACTCCGGCCCGTACAGGGCGAGTTCACGCTCGCCCTCGGCCATCGGGTCGAGGTCGGCGACGGGGCGCGCCGGGTCCGCGACGGCCTGCTCCACGAGGCGGACCAGCCGGTCCGCGAGGGCGCGGGCGGTCGCTTCGTCGAAGCGGTCCCGGCTGTACCGGACGCCGCCCTCCAGTCGCCCGCTGCCGTCGGCGGCCGGGCCGACCGCGAACTCCAGGTCGAACTTGGCGCCGCCGGTGTCCACCAGCAGCTCCGCCGCCGGGACGTCGAAGAGCCGGGCCGGGGCGGGAGCGGCGGAGTGGAAGGTGACCATGGTCTGGAAGAGCGGGTGACGCCCGGCCGTACGGGCCGGCGCGACCGCCCGGACGACCTGGTCGAACGGCAGGTCGGCGTGGTCGAAGGCCTCCAGGTCGGCGTCCCGGACCCGCTCCAGCAGGGCGGCGAAGGCCGGGGTGCCGGAGAGGTCGGTGCGCAGCGCCAGGGTGTTGAGGTGGTAGCCGACCTGGTCCCGGAGGACGGCCTCGCCGCGGGCCGAGACGGGTGCCCCGACCACGATGTCCTCGCCCCCGCCGAGCCGGTGCAGCAGCGTGGCGACCACGGCGTGGACGGCCATGAACAGGGTGGCGCCGTGGGCCCGGGCGAGTGCGGTGAGCGCCCCGGCGGTGTCGGCCGGGAGCTCGAAGAGGGCGACGGCGCCCCGGTGGGTGGGGCGGGCCGGCCGGGGACGGTCGGCGGGCAGCGCGACCTCCTCGGGCGCCCCGGCCAGCGTGCGCGTCCAGTAGGCCCGCTGCCGGTCGCCGGTCCGGGCCAGCAGCTCGCCCTGCCAGCGGGCGAAGTCCGCGTACTGGACGGGGAGTTCGACGAACTCGGGGGCCCGTCCGACCCGTCGGGCCGTGTAGGCGGCGTCGAGGTCGGCGAGCAGCGGGGCGGTCGACTCCTCGTCGCCCGCGATGTGGTGCAGCGTCAGCAGGAGGACGTGCTCGCCCTCGTCGACCCGCACCAGGTGGGCACGGAACGGCGGCTCGGCGGCGAGGTCGAACGGCGGAGCGAGCAGGGTGCGCAGGGTGGCGTCCAGCCCGTCCTCGCCGACCGGCAGCACGGTGAGCGGCACCGGGTGCGCGCCGGGAGCGAGCACCTGCTGGTACGGCTCGCCGTCGTGCTCGCGCACGACGGTCCGCAGGCTCTCGTGCCGGGCCGCGACGTCGGCGAGGGCGGCGGCGAGGGCGCCGGGGTCGAGCGCTCCGGTGAGCCGGAGCGCGATCGGTACGTGGTAGGCGGAGCCGGAGTCCTGCACCTGGTGGAGCAGCCAGAGGCTGAGCTGGGCGGGCGACAGCGGCGGGTGCGCCGGGCGCGGGCCCGCGGTGAGCTCCGGCCGGTCGGTCCCGGCCCGCTCGGCGAGCCGGGCGGCGAGCCCGGCGGGCGTGGGCGCGGCGAAGACGTCCCGGACCGCGGTCTCGGTCCGCAGCACGGTGCGGATCCGCCCGGCCAGCCGGGTGGCCAGCAGGGAGTGGCCGCCGAGGGCGAAGAAGTCGTCCTCGGGCCCGACCTCCGGGAGGTCGAGCACGGTGGCGAAGGCCCCGCAGAGCAGCTCCTCGCGGGCGTCGCGCGGCGGGCGGGCGAGCGCCACCGCCGGGGCGGACGGGGCGGGCAGGGCCGCCCGGTCCAGCTTGCCGTTGGCGGTCGTCGGCAGCTGCGGGAGCACCACCACGGCCGCGGGCACCAGGTAGTCGGGCAGCGTCCCGGCGAGGGCGCGGCGCAGGGCCGCCGGGTCGGCGCCACCGGTGGCGTAGCCGACCAGGCGCCGGTTGCCGGGGGTGTCCTCGCGGACCAGCGCGGCGGCGGCGCCGACGCCGGGCAGGGCCGCCAGCGCGGCCTCCACCTCGCCGAGTTCGATCCGGAAGCCGCGCAGCTTGACCTGGTCGTCGGTCCGGCCGAGGTACTCCACCAGGCCGTCGGCCGTCCGCCGGGCGAGGTCGCCCGTGCGGTACATCCGGCTGCCCGGCGGACCGTACGGGTCGGCGGTGAACCGCTCGGCGGTCAGCGCCGCCCGGTTCAGGTACCCCCGCGCCAGCTGCACCCCCGCGAGGTA
>NZ_JBHXKE010000421.1:0-4295 GCF_042722765.1 Kitasatospora sp. NPDC058406 | reverse complement strand
GGGGGGGGGGGGTGGGGGCGCTGGGGGGGGGGGGGTTGGGGTGGGGGTTGTGGGTGGGGGGGGGCGGGGTGGGGGGCGGGGTGGGGGCGACGTGGCGGACGCCGGGACGGCGCGGCGCCGGGGGACACTGCTCCGGACGGGCCGCAGCGGGCTCCGGTCCGTCCGGACGGCCGGCGATCCGACCCGTCCGGGCGGCCCGCCGCTCCGAACCACCGGATGAGCCTGCGTGCCGCGCAGCCCGAATCGCCCCTGATCCGCCTTTGATCCGCCCCCGAACCAGCCCCGAGCGCCTCTGTCGCCGACCCGGGAGGTCCCGCCATGAACCAGCGCCTGCTCCGCCTCACCGGCGCCGCCACCGCCGTCTACGGTCTCGCCGTCGCCCGCCGCCCCGCCCTGCTCGCCCGCCCCTCCGGCCTCACCGCGCCGGACGGATCGGTCCCCGCCGCCGTCGCCGCGTGCGTGCGCCCGCTGGCCTTCCGCGACGCCGCCTGCGGCCTCGCCATGGCGCTGGCGCCGAACGACTCGGCGCTCCGCGCCGCCACGGCCGTCCGGATCGCCTCGGACTTCGGCGACGCCGCCCTGCTCGCCACCGCCCTCCCGACCCGCCGGCACCGCGTGATGGCGGTCGCGGTCTCGGTCGGCTGGGGCGCACTCTCCGTCGCCGGCCTGCTGACGTCCGGCCGGGATCTCTCCACGCGTCAAGTCTCTTGATGATCGAGAGATAGGATCCGGGCTGTCCACCACCCGCCCCTGTCCGGAGGGCGCCCCGCCATGCCCACTGCCCGTCCCACCGCCCCGCCGAGCGCGCCGTCCCCCGCCACCCCCGGTGGCCGGCGGCGCCTGCGCCTGCTGGTCCCGCTCGCCCTGCTCGTCGTCTGGCTCGGCCTCGGCGGGGCCTTCGGCTCGTACGCGGGCCGGCTCGGGGAGGTCGCCACCAACGACCGCGCCGCCTTCCTGCCGCGCAGCGCCGAGTCCACCGAGGCAGCGCGCCTCGGCGAGGCGTTCCGCACCACCGACGCGATGCCGGTCGTCATCGTCTGGGAGAGCCGCACCGGCCCCGTCGACGACACCCGCCGCGCCGCCGCCGAGCAGGCCCTCCGGGCCGCCGCGGCCCTGCCCGGAGCCACCGGACGGGTCTCGCCCGCCGTCCCCGCCGAGGACGGCCGAGCCCTCCAGGGCGTCGTCCAGCTGCGCGCCGACCTCGGCCGGGAGACCGCGGACACCGTCCGGGCCGTCCGCGACCTCGCCGCCCGGGTACCCGACACCACCGTCGGCCTGACCGGGCCGGCCGCCATCCTCGCCGACCTGGGCGGAGCCTTCGCCGGCATCGACGGCCTGTTGCTCGGCGTCGCCCTCGGCGTCGTGCTGCTGATCCTGCTCGCCGTCTACCGCAGCGTGCTGCTGCCGCTCCTGGTCATCCTCGGCGCGGTCTTCGCCCTCGGCGTCGCCTGCGCGCTGGTCTACCTGCTCGCCGACCACGACCTGGTCACCGTCGACGGCCAGATCCAGGGCCTGCTGTCGATCCTGGTCATCGGCGCCGCCACCGACTACGGCCTGCTGCTCGCCGCCCGCTTCCGCGAGGAGCTGCACCTGCACGGCGACCGGTTCGCGGCCATGCGCACCGCCTGGCGGCAGTCGGTCGAACCGATCGCCGCCTCCGGTGCCACCGTCGCCCTCGGTCTGCTGGTGCTGCTCCTCTCCGACCTCACGAACAACCGGGCCCTCGGTCCCGTCGGCGCCATCGGCATCGGCTGCGCCGTGCTCTCCGCGCTCACCTTCCTGCCCGCCGCGCTGGTGCTGACCGGCCGCGCCGCCTACTGGCCGGCGCGGCCCGCCGCCGACGGCCGGCCACCGGTGCACGCCGTCTGGGGGCGGATCGCGGCGCTGGTCGCCCGCCGCCCGCGCGCCCTGTGGGCGGGCAGCCTCGCCGTCCTCGCCGCACTGGCCGCCTTCGCCCCGGGACTCGACGCGGGCGGCGTCCCGCAGACCGAACTGTTCGTCAAGGCCCAGCCCTCCGTGGCCGGCCAGCGGCTGCTCTCCGCGCACTTCCCCGGCGGCAGCGGGAACCCCGCCGTGGTGATCGCCGCCGCCGACCGGGCCGAGGCGGTCGCCACGGCCGCCGCCGTCCCCGGCGTGGCCGCCGTCCGCACCGTCACCGCCGGCGCCCCCGGCGGCCCGCCGCTGGTGGTGGACGGCCGGGTCCGCCTGGAGGCGACGCTCGGGGACCCGGCCGACAGCGACGAGGCGATCGCCACCGTGCAGCGCCTGCGGCAGGCCGTGCACGCCGTCCCGGGCGCGGACGCGCTGGTCGGCGGGTACACCGCCCAGCAGTACGACACCCGGGTCACCGCCGACCACGACCGCACACTGATCACCCCGGTGGTGCTGCTCTGCGTCCTCGCCGTGCTGGTCCTGCTGCTGCGCTCGCTGCTCGCGCCCGTGCTGCTCGCCGCCACCGTGGGGCTCTCCTACCTGGCGACGCTCGGTGTGAGCGCGGTGGTGTTCCCGCACGTCTTCGGCTTCTCCGCCGTCGACCCGTCGGTGCCGCTCTACGGGTACGTCTTCCTGGTCGCGCTGGGCGTCGACTACAACATCTTCCTGATGACCAGGGTCCGGGAGGAGGCGCTGCGCATCGGCACGAGGGAGGGGGTGCTGCGGGGGCTCACCGCCACCGGCGGGGTGATCACCTCGGCGGGCGTGGTGCTCGCCGCGACCTTCGCCGCGCTGGGGGTGATCCCGCTGGCGTTCCTCGCCCAGATCGCCTTCATCGTGGCCTTCGGCGTGCTGCTGGACACCCTGCTGGTGCGCTCGCTGCTGGTGCCGGCGCTGGTCCGGGACCTCGGCGACCGCGTCTGGTGGCCCGCCCGGATCGGCCGACCGGCCTCGCGTCCGGCGACGCAGGATCCGACGGTGGAGCGGGTCTGACGGCGGGCCCGCCGGGAGGCGGAACCCCCCGGCCGCCCCGGCGCGCGTCCGAGAGCGTGCGCCGGGGCGGCACCGTTAGGCTGAACGGATTGTCACCCCGTACGCCGGGCAACCCCCGTACCGGCTCGTACCCGACCGGAAGAAGAGCCCTTGCCCGAGCAAGAGGAACAGCAGGGGCGGGAGAAGCCGGAGCCCGGCACGGCGCCGACCGGTGACCACCCCTCGGCCGGCGACCGCTCCTCGCCCGGCACCCCGGCGCTCGGCCGGCTGCTCCAGGACCTCGCCTCCGAGATGAACCTGCTCGGCCACGGTTTCGCCGCCGCCAGCGGTCTGCACACCACCGACGTCCAGGCGCTGCTGGCGGTCATGCGGGCCGCGCCCGGGCCGGGCGGCGACCCGGGCGGGATCACCCCCGGGAGGCTCGGCGAGGAACTGGGCCTCAGCTCCGGGGCGGTCACCGCCGTCCTGGACCGGCTGGAGCGGGCCGGGCACGTCCGGCGGACCAGGGACGCCGCCGACCGCCGGCTCGTGGTGGTGCACTACCTGCCGGGCGCGGGACGGATGGCGGCCGAGTGGTTCGCGCCGGTCGCGCGCCGTACCGAGGAGGTACGGGGGGAGTTCACCCCGGGCGAGCTGGCCGCCGTGGCGCGCTTCCTCGGGCGGATCACCGGCGAGCTGGAGGAGCTGCGGCACTCGCGCTGAACGGCCCCCGGCCCTCGGGCGGCCCCCGGCCGGGAGGCCGGGGGCGGACGGCGGGCCGGGATCAGCGCGGAGGGGCGATCCGGGCCCCGCCGTCCAGGACGGCCTCCACGGTGACGGCGCTCCGGGCCGGTCGTTCGACGGCGACGGCGCGGTCCGGCGCCGGCCGGTCGGCCGACCAGTCGGGGCCCTTGACGGCGATCCGGGCGGTCCGGCGGCTTCCGGCGGCCAGCAGGTACTCGGTGCCCTGCGGGGAGCGCCACCACGTCCAGCCGACGGTGTCCTGTTCGAACCGGCTGCACGCCCGGCCGGGCCCGCCGCCGGTCCGCTGCGCCGTCCTGGCCCCGGGCAGCAGGACGGCGGTCGCGGCGCTGCCCTCGCCGTCCCAGCGGTCGGCGCGCAGGCAGACCCAGGCCGCCGTCCCCGCGTTCTGCGGCAGCTGCTGCACGGCGAAGGTCCAGAGATTGACCTGCCGGACGCCGGGCGTGCCGTCCGGCGCGGCGCACCCGGCGCGCGCCCAGGCCCGGAGCGCGTCCGGGCCGACCGCCTCGCGCGGTGACCCGGCGGGCTGGGTCCGGTCCGGCGGCGGCGTGTAGGTGAGGTGGGCGGGGAGGAGACCGCCGACGTCGGCGAGGAGGAAGGCGTGCTTCTCGGCGATCGCCGGGGAGGAA
>NZ_JBHXKE010000420.1:0-4435 GCF_042722765.1 Kitasatospora sp. NPDC058406 | reverse complement strand
GGGGACTCGGCCGACAGACGCCGGCCCATCCCCACCCACTGCGAACCCTGACCCGGGAACACGAACACCGACCGGCCCGCCACCTCCGCACGGCCCGCCACCAACCCGGGCGCAGCCTCGCCGGAGGACAGCGCCCGCAGGGCGTCGGCGAGTCCGGCCGGGTCGGCGCCGACGGCGACCGCTCGCTCGGGGAAGCGGGAGCGGGCCGTGACGAGGGCACGGGCGGTCGCCGCGCGGTCCACGTCGGGGCGCTCGTCCGCGTACGCCGCCAGCCGGGCGGCCTGTGCCCGCAGGGCGGCCTCCGAGGCACCGGAGAGCACCCAGGGGGCCGCGCCGTCCCCGGCCGCGTCGGCGTTCTCGTCCTCGTTCGCGCCGGCTGCGGCCTCGGGGGCGGGCTGCGCGGCGGCCTGCTCGGCCGGCTCGGCCTGCTCCAGGATGACGTGGGCGTTGGTGCCGCTCACGCCGAAGGCCGAGACGGCGGCCCGGCGCGGGCGGTCGCCCTCGGGCCACTCCCGGTCCTCGGTGAGCAGGGCGATGCCGCCCGAGGACCAGTCGATGTGCGAGGAGGGCGCGTCGATGTGGAGGGTCTTCGGCAGTACGCCGTGGCGCAGCGCCTCGACCATCTTGATCACACCGGCCGCACCGGCCGCGGCCTGGGTGTGCCCGATGTTGGACTTCACCGAGCCCAGCCACAGCGGCTGTTCGGCCGGGCGGCCCCTGCCGTAGGTGGCGAGCAGGGCGTGCGCCTCGATCGGGTCGCCGAGCGGCGTGCCGGTGCCGTGCGCCTCGACGGCGTCGACGTCGCCGGCGGCCAGTCCGGCGTTGGCGAGCGCGGCCCGGATGACCCGCTCCTGCGAGGGGCCGTTGGGCGCGGTCAGGCCGTTCGACGCACCGTCCTGGTTGACGGCCGAGCCCCGGACGACGGCCAGGACCTCGTGGCCGAGCCGTCGCGCGTCCGACAGCCGCTCCAGCAGGAGCAGACCCACGCCCTCGGACATCCCGAACCCGTCGGCGGCGTCCGCGAACGCCTTGCTCCGGCCGTCGGTGGCCAGGCCGCGCTGCCGGGAGAAGCCGACCAGGCCCTCCAGGGTGGACATCACCGAGGCGCCGCCGGCCAGCGCCAGCGTGCACTCGCCGCTGCGCAGGGCCTGGGCGGCCAGGTGCAGGGCGACCAGCGAGGAGGAGCAGGCGGTGTCGACGGTGATCGCGGGCCCCTCCAGGCCGAGGGCGTAGGAGAGCCGGCCGGACAGCACGCTGCCCGCGTTGCCGGTGACGAGGTAGCCCTCGTCGGCCTGGCCGCCGGTGCCCTGGGTGCCGTAGTCCTGGCCGTGGGTGCCGATGAAGACGCCGGTGGGGGTGGCCCGCAGGGCGGTCGGGTCGAGACCGGCCCGCTCCAGGGTCTCCCAGGCGACCTCCAGCAGCAGCCGCTGCTGCGGGTCCATCGCCAGCGCCTCGCGGGGGTTGATCCCGAAGAAGGCGGCGTCGAAGTCGGCGATGCCGGGCAGGAACCCGCCGCCGCGCACGTAGGTGCGGCCGGGCACGTCGGGGTCGGGATCGTAGCTGCCGTCGAGGTCCCACCCGCGGTCGGTGGGCAGTCCCGAGACGGCGTCTCCTCCGGCGGCGACGAAGCGCCAGAGGTCCTCGGCGGAGTCGAGGCCGCCGGGGAAGCGGCAGCCCATGGCGACGATCGCGACGAGTTCGTCGTCGGCCTCGGCGGCGCGCACCGCCGGGACGGGCGCGGCGGCCGGTGCGGCGGTCTCCTCGCCGACCAGCTCGGTGGTGAGGTGGGCCGCGAGGGCCTTCGGCGTCGGGTAGTTGAACACCAGCGTGGCGGGCAGCCGCAGCCCGGTGGCGGCGCCGAGCCCGTTGCGCAGCTCGACGGCGGTCAGCGAGTCGATGCCCAGGTCCTTGAACGGCTTCTCGACGTCCAGGGACCCGGCCGAGCCGTGACCGAGCACGGTGGCGGCGGTGTCGCGGACGAGGGCGAGCAGCACCTCGTCGCGCTCGGCGGCGGCGAGGCCCGCCAGCCGCCGGGCGAGGGTGTCGGCACCGGCCCCGGCGGACCGGGCGGCGGCCCGTCGCAGGGCGCGGGGCGCGCGGGCGGCCGGCGCCAGCCCGCGCAGGAGCGGCGGGAGGTCGTCGCCGCGGACGCCGGTGACGTCGAGCCGGATCGGCACCACGGCCGCCCGGTCGCCGGTGATCGCGGCGTCGAAGAGGGCCAGGCCCTGCTCGGCGGAGAGCGGACGGGTGCCGCCCCGGGCCATCCGGGCGAGGTCGGTGTCGCTCAGACGGCCGCCCATGCCGCCGGCCTCGGCCCACAGGCCCCAGGCGAGTGACACGGCGGGCAGTCCGAGGGCGTGCCGGTGGACGGCCAGACCGTCCAGGAAGGCGTTGCCGGCCGCGTAGTTGCCCTGGCCGGAGCCGCCGAGGACGCCGGAGGCGGAGGAGTAGAGCGCGAAGACGGCGAGGCCGAGCCCGGCGGTGAGTTCGTGGAGGTGCCAGGCGGCGTCGACCTTGGGGCGCAGCACGCTGTGCCACTTGGCGCCGTCCAGCGCCTCGATGACGCCGTCGTCCACGATCCCGGCGACGTGGACGACGCCGGTGAGGCGGTCCGCGACGGAGTCGACGACCGCCGCCAGCGCCTCGCGGTCGGCGGCGTCCACCGTCTCGGACCGGACGCGGGTGCCGTCCGCCGCGAGTTCGGCGAGCAGGTCGGCGGGGACGGCGGAGCGGGAGACCAGGACCAGATCGGCGACGCGGTGGACCGCCGCGAGGTGGCGGGCCACCAGGCGGCCGAGGCCACCGGTGACGCCGGTGACCAGGACGGTGCCGCCCGCCAGCGGGGACGGGACCTCGGGGGCCGGCTGCGCCGCGCGGCGCAGCCGGGCGACGAGTCGCCGCCCGTCGCGCACCGCGATCTGCGGCTCGTCCGCCGTGGCGGCCACCGCCTCGGCGGCGGCTGCCGGGTCGTCGCCCTCCACGAGGACGAAGCGGCCCGGGTTCTCCGACTGCGCGGTCCGCACCAGGCCCCGGACGGGCTCCTGGACGAGTTCCCCGCGCCGGGTGACGACGACGAGCCGGGAGTCGGCCGTCCGTTCGTCCGCCAGCCAGGACTGGAGGGCCCGCAGGACGTCGTGGCCGACGGCGTGGGCGCGCTCGGGGACACCGTCGGTCGGCACGCCGAGGCCGGCGGGCAGCACGACGAGGGGCGGCAGCGGTCCGTCGGCGGGCAGCTCGTCGTGGAGCACCCAGGCCGTGCCGGCGGGGGTCGCCTCGGCGGCCGTCCCGTCAGCCGCTCCGGATGTCGTTTCAGGTTCCGCTTCGGGTGTCGCTTCGGGTGCCGCTTCGGTTGCCGGGACCCAGTCGACCTCGAACAGGGCCGCGTCGGAGGCGGCGCCCAGGCTGCTCGGGTCCACCGGCCGCACGGTGAGGGCCTCGACGTCGACGACGGGTGCGCCGGTCTCGTCGGCGGCCCGGATGGAGAGGGTGTCGGGCCCGGAGGCGGCGACGACGACCCGCAGGACCTCGGCCCCGGCGGCGTGCAGGCGCACCCCGGCCCAGGAGAAGGCGAGCCGCGGCACGGCGGCGCCGGGGAAGAAGCCGGCCTCGCCGAGCGGGTGCAGGGCGGCGTCCAGCAGGGCCGGGTGCAGCCCGTACGCGGCCGCGTCGGTCACGGCCTCGGGGAGGCGGAGCTGGGCGTAGAGGCGACCGTCGGCGAGCCAGGCGGCCTCGACCGCGTGGAACGCGGGGCCGTAGGCGACGGTGAGCCGGTCGTAGAGGCCGTCGAGGTCGAGCGGGCGGGCCCCGGCGGGCGGCCAGGCCGTCAGTTCCTCGGCGGCGGCGGGCTCCGGGCCCTCGGGGGCGAGCGTGCCGGTGGCGTTCCCGCTCCACGGCAGGCCGGGGCCGGTCCGGGTGAGCAGCCGGACGGCGCGGCGGCCGTCCTCGGCCTCGCCGACGTGGACCTGGAGGTCGATGCCGCCGCCCTCGGGGACGACGATCGGGGCGGATATGGTCAGTTCCTCGACCGTGGGCGCGCCGAGCCGGTGCCCGACGTGCACCAGTGCGTCCAGCAGCGCGGTGCCGGGCAGCAGGGTCGCGCCGCCGACCCGGTGGTCGACCAGCCAGGGCAGGGTGCGTTCGGTGATCCGGCCGGTGAAGACGGCGCCCTCCTCGGAGCCGAGCAGCAGCCCGGCCTCCAGCAGCGGGTGGCCTGCCTTGTCCAGGCCGACGGCCGCGAGGTCGCCCGCGGCGCGGCCGGGCCGGAGCCAGTAGTGCTCGTGCTGGAAGGGGTAGGTGGGGAGGTCGGAGGGCCGCAGGGTGCCGGCGTCGGCGAACGCCGTCGACCAGTCCACCCCGACCCCGCGGACGTACAGCTCGGCGGCCGAGAGCAGGACCCGGTCCCACGCACCGTCCTCACGCCGCAACGTCCCCGTGA
>NZ_JBHXKE010000419.1:0-4438 GCF_042722765.1 Kitasatospora sp. NPDC058406 | reverse complement strand
CTTCCTTCAGGCGGCTTTCACACCGGCCCTCCGGGCGCTTCGTTCTTTCGTGTTTCCAGCTTACCAGACGTTTTCCGCTCCGTTTCCGGCGCTTCATTCATCCGATTCCCGCTGGGGGATTTCCTTCGACTTCGCTCCGAAGCTTATCAAAGCTTTCGGTGTGCTCAGTTCCGGGATTTACCTCGTCGGAGAGGGTGCGCATTCGTAAAACGCGCTCACCTCGACTCGGCGGTGTCGTAGACACTAACGCCTGTGCCCGACCGTTGTCCAGTCGCTCGCAACCGTTCAAACCTACTAGCCCACCCGCGCCACGTCAATGGTTTGGCTGAGATGCGAGAAGAGTAGCAGGTCAGGGGCCTGGTGATCACATCGACTCACGCAGCGACCGGCTGGAGGTCCGCCCGGTCGGTCGCCTCCAGATCGCCGGTCTCTCCGGTCGCCGCGGCCTTTCGACCCAGGACCAGGGCATAGAGGAGGAACGCCACCTCCGCCAGCGCGCCGATCGTGATCCGCGCCCAGGTGGGCAGGCCGGACGGCGTGACGAAGGCTTCCAGGACACCGGAGACGGCCAGGACGGTCGTGAGGCCGACGGCCATGCCGATGATGGACCGCCCCTGTTCGGCCAGAGCGGTCGCGCGGGTACGTGGGCCGGGGTCGACGATCGTCCAGCCGAGGCGCAGCCCCAAGCCTCCGGCGACGAAGACCGCGGTCAGTTCCAGCAGGCCGTGCGGGATGAGCAGGCCGAGGAAGATGTCGAGCCTGCCGGCGGACGCCATCAGTCCGACGCCCAGACCGAGATTGAGGACGTTGCTCCAGAGCACCATCACCACCGGGATCCCGAGCACGACCCCGTAGAGCAGGCACTGCACGGCGATCCAGGCGTTGTTCGTCCAGACCTGCGCCGCGAAGGAGCCGGCCGGGCGGTCCGAGTAGTAGGCCTCGTAGTCGCCGCCGGGCCTGGTCATCTCCCGGATCTGGTCCGGGGTCGCCAGGCTGTTCCGGACCTCCGGATGTCCGGCGACCCACCAGGCGACGAGCGCGGTCGCGAGGAGGGAGAGGATCGCGACCGGCAGCCACCAGCGGCGCGACCGGTAGAGCGCGGCCGGGAAGCTCACCGTGTAGTAGCGCACGACGTCCCGCCAGCCGCTGGTCCGGCTGCCCGTGACCGAGTCGCGCGCCCGCGAGACCAGACTGGTGAGCCTGCCCTCCAACGTGGGGTCGGGCGCGGCGGCCTGGACCTTGGCGAGGTGCCCGGTGGCGCGCTGGTAGAGGGAGACCAGTTCGTCGGCCTCCTCCCCGGTGAGACGGCGCCTCCTGGAAAGGGCGTCCAGCCGGGCCCACTCCCCCTGGTGGGTGGCGACGAAGACGTCCAGGTCCATTCGGCGACTCCAGGGTCGGCGCGGGGCGCGCGGGCGGGCTTGGTCGGACAGGTGGGCCCAGCATGCCAGGGCACGGGTGCGCGCGGGCGTCCGGGACCTCCCTTCCCGACCGGGTCCGGGGCCCCGTATGTTGACGACTGCAGATCACGGGATCGTGGGGGCGATCCATCGGATTCCTCTCCCCGCGGATCACGGACCACGAACCACCGACGGGAACGGACGGGTGCCTTGAGCGACCTGGTGACGGGCGAGGCGGTCGTCCTCGGCCTGCGTGCGGCGAAGCTTCCGAGCCGGGCACTGGCGATCGCGCTGGACCTCACCCTGCAGATCGCCGGCCTGGTGGCGGCGTCCCTGGTGCTGAGCCTGACGCTCGTCGACATCGACGGTGCGGCGGTCGCGGCGGTCACGCTCGGGCTGATGGTCTTCTTCCTGGTGGCCCTGCCGGTCATGATCGAGACACTGACCCGCGGACGTTCGCTGGGGAAGGCCGCCCTCGGGCTCCGGGTGGTGCGCAGCGACGGCGGGCCGGTGCGGTTCCGGCACGCGCTGGTGCGCGGGCTGGTCGGCTTCCTGGAGATCGTCGTGCTGTTCGGCGTCCCTGCCGTGATCTGCTCGATGGTGTCCACGGAGGGCAAGCGGCTGGGCGACGTGTTCGCGGGGACACTGGTGGTCCGCGAGCGCGTGCCCGGTGGCGGCGGCACCGCCACGGCGCTGCCGCCGGTCCACCCGCAGCTGTTGCAGGCGATCGGCGGCGAGCTGGTCGCGCTCGACCTCTCCGCCGTGCCCGAGCCGCTCTGGCTGGCCGTCCGCCAGCTGCTCGGGCGGATCGGCGAGCTCGACCCGGCGGTGGCCCACCAGATGTCGGTCAGGCTGGCGGACGACGTGACCGCCCGCACCGGTCATCCGGTCCCCTACGGCGTGCATCCGGCGGCGTACCTCGGTGCGGTCCTGACCGAGCGCCAGCGCCGTGAGTGGGAGCGGGCCCAGGGGCACGCCTTCCAGCAGGCCCGCCACCAGGCGCAGTACCCGGCGCAGGCGCCCGCGGCGCAGGGACAACAGCACCAGCCGCCGTACCCTCACCCGCACCCGACGGCTCCCGCCGCACCCACCGCACCGCCGGCACCGGAGCCCGCACCGAAGCCCGCGCCCGGTACCGGCTTCGCCCCGCCGGCCTGAGTCGTTCCCTGGTCGGCCCCGGTCCCGGAGGGCCTTGAAGCAGGCGCGTTGCCCGTGCGTCCCTGGATGCCCCTCGCCGGATCGGCGCGGTCTCGTCGCGTCGTGCGCGAGGCGAGGTCGCCGATCACGGACGTGGTCGGCTCGGGTTCGTGTCCTCCCTTCACGCGGACCGGGCCGGACACCGGCTCGTGTACGGCGCCTCAGGGCGACCCGTTCGTCAGCAGCAGATGGAAGCTGCGGCCGCGGTGGACGAACGTGACGGTGTCGGATTCGCAGCCGTCGAAGTAGACCGGCCACAGCGGCTCCTCGCCGCTGTGGTAGCCGGTGGGGCGCAGGAAGTGTCCGGGCTGACAGCGGCGAAGGACCACGCCGGGCCGTCCTCACCGAGCAGTTCCCGGGCGAAGTCGCACACCAGTCGCTCGGCGTCCGCCGCCGGGTAGTGGTGGCCGTAGGGGCTGTACGCCTCGCAGAGCATCCAGCGCAGCCGCGCCAGGAAGCCGGCGCGGTCGAGCGGGCTCACCGCGGCGCGGAATCCCTCGCGCAGGAGCGGGCGCTCGAAAGGCTCGCTGTCGTACGCGTCCGCCAGGACGTACCAGTTGCGGCGTGCGTCGGCGGCGCGCATCAGTCGCTCGAACAGGGCACTGCGCAGGAAGGCGTGCAGGACGGCCCGGCGGTTCCCGGCCGTCACGAGTGCGTCGCAATCCGCGGTGAGCAGCAGGGTGTTGCTGTTCATCGCGCTGTCGACGGCGGAGAGGAAGGCGTCGACGGCCGGAGGTTCGGGATTCGGTGGTGGCGCGCTGAACCTCGGGGAGCCCATGGCCCCAGCCTTGCAGGCGGTCGTCGCCGGTTCAACGGCTCTTCCACCGATCTGACCGGCTACCCGGCGCGGCACCGGCCGGCGGTGCCGGCAGGGCGAACCGGGGGCCTGGGCGGGCAAGGGGCCGTCGCCGGTTCACGTCCGGGGCGCCGACACGAGGTCACGGAACGCCTCTCAGCCGCCCAGGCCCTCGCCGTACCCGAACGCGGCCGGCCACGCGTTCGGCGGGGACTCCAGTTCCTCCAGCTCGATCCCGCCCGCGGCGAGCACGACGTCCCCGGCGAGGTGCACGACCTGCTGCTCCCCCGTCTCCAGGTCCGCCACCTGGTACCGCTCGACCAGCAGCGGCCCCGAGTCGGTCTCGTGCGTGTCCGCGCCCTCCAGCAGCCACCCCTGGTCGAAGGTGCGCGGAGCCAGCACCGGCTCGGTGAACGCGACCAGCCGTACCCGCGCGCTCGCCCCCTCCCGCAGGCGCAGCAGCCGGGCGGTGGCGACCAGGAACCCCGGCGAGCGTCCGGCGAAGCCGTGCGCCCGGTCGTGGCCCTCGGCCGCCTGCTCGCCGGCCGGGTCGGCGGCGTCCGCCCGTACCCAGGCGACCCCGTCGACGGCACCGCCCCGCACCTGCCAGCCGCCCGCGCGCAGTTCCATCCGCAGCGGCCGGGCCCGCGCGTCCAGCGTCAGGTCCACCGTGCCGAGGACGTGTCCGTCCGGTGCGTAGGTCTTGGAGACGTACCGCCAGCCGGCCGGGCCGGGCGCGCAGCTGAAGCGCTCCTCACCGAGCAGCACGTGGTCGTGGGTGTCGTGGAGCGAGTACCGGCCGTTGGGCATGCCCGAAAGCCTACGTCCGCGATCACCGGCGCCCGGCATGCAACCTCCCGTTGCGGTGCCGCATCAAGGAGGTGGACGGCTGTCGACCGGCGCCGCCGTCACCGAGCTCTACGTGCACTGGCCTCGGATCGGCGAGGTGGAGAACCTGGACGGCTACGCCCGACGAGGGCACCTGGACCACTGACGTCCTGCGCCGTTGAGCACCGGAACGCCGGTGGCCGGCACCCCCGCTCGGGGG
>NZ_JBHXKE010000418.1:0-4506 GCF_042722765.1 Kitasatospora sp. NPDC058406 | reverse complement strand
GTTGCGCGGCCGGCCGGGCCGTCCGGTTCGGCGGGTCAGCCCGCCGGGACGGCGACGGCCTCGGCCGCCCCGGCCAGGGCCTCGGCCTCGCCGACGACCAGGTTCTCGATGCCGAGGAGGAAGCGGGCCATGGCGGGGCGGGGGAGGACGGCCGGATCGGCGGTCATGGCGAGCTGGAGGGCGTCGCCGGTCTGCAGGGCGTCCAGCGCGTAGCTGAGGCCGGGCCGCGGGTCGAACTCGGTCGGCCAGGTCAGGGTGGTCCGTTCGCGAGCCCGGTCGAGCGGCTCGGAGGACGGCACGGGGGCGGTCGCCAGGGTGGCCGGCAGGAGGTCGCGGGTGTCGTTGAAGATGCACGACCGGTCGGCCAGCGGGACGCCCTCCGCCGTCAGGCGGTCGATCTCGCCGTCCAGCAGGCGCCGCTCGTAGTAGGCGTGGCGGTACGTGGCGATCGCGGCGGCCTGGGTGCGCCGGACCGTCTCGCCGAAGTCGCCCGCGGCGTTCGGCAGATGGAACACGCCGTCGCTCGCGATCACGCTCACCGCGTCGGTCAGGCCCGGCAGGAAGCGGTTGCTGACGATGACCTGGATCACGACGTCCGGTGATCCCGAGAGCTCGGCGGTCATCGTGCAGGCCGCCGCCAGCAGCACGGAGGAGGAACTCGCCCGGTGGGCGGTGGCGACCAGGTCGACCGCGCGGAGCAGGGCGGGCGAGTCGAGCAGTGCGTTCGGGAACGGCGCGGACTCCGCGGTGGTGGGCGGGAAGAGGCGGGGCGGGCCGAGCCGCAGCTTGCGCAGGACGTGCGCGCGGGCGTTGGCGTCGCGGCGTCTTCCCCGCTCCGACCGCTGGAACTCCGCCTCCTCCAGCGGCTGCTGGGGCGACCGCTCGGCCCGGACGGACTCGGGGGTGGCGCCCAGGGCCAGCTCGGTGAGGTCCTGGATCACCCGGCCCATTCCGCTGCCGTCCACCGCGGTGTGGGAGAGGACCAGGGTGATGTGCCGGACCAGCCCGTCGGCGATCACCAGACCGACCCGGAGCGGCCAGTCGGTGGCACTGTCGAACGGGTCGGCGGCCAGCCGGCGGTGGAGTGCGCTGCCGGCGGTGGCGAGTTCGGTGGGGTCGTCGTCGCAGTGCCGGGTGTGCACGGTCAGCAGGCCGTCCGGGTCGACGGTCTGGCGCAGCCCGGTCCCGCTCTCGTCCGGGTGCAGACGGGTGTGCAGGGAGTCGTGCAGGTGGAGCAGGTCGCGCAGGGCGTCCAGGGTGGTCTGCACGGGGACGCCGGGGTCCACGGGTGAGGCCGTGGTGATGTTGTAGCGCGGACGGTCGGCGGGGGTCAGGCGGTTGACGACGTCCCAGATGGCCTGCTGGCCCCAGGTGGCCGGGCCGCTGCCGGATCTTCCGTTCGAGAAGCTGATGTCCAAGGTTCGACTCGTAGTCACCGTGGGGGTTCTCCGATGTGTGGTCCGAGGATCAGTGGTGCTGCGGAGGGTGCGGTGGGAGCCGTAGGGAGAGTCTGGCGCACCACCGGGAGATCGTCGAGAGTCCACCGGTGGGGTGGGGGTGGTTCAGGGGGGTGGCCGGTGCGGGCGAGCGGCGGAACCCGGGGCCGGGAGGATGGCGTGGCCGCCGCATGCGGAACCGCGAGATCCAGCCATGTGAAGGTCGGATCAGGTAATCATCTTCGGACGCAAGGCGAACAGCCGGTGAATCTCCGGAACCCATGGAAACATCTGGCATGTGAAGCGTGAAATTGCACTGCTTCGCACCTCGGCCCACCCTGTGCCCTTGTGAAGGAGAGATCTCCGATGAAACGATTCACCGCGATCCTTGCCGGTGCCGCCGCCCTGTCCGCGCTCGGCGCCGTGAGCGCCACCGAGGCCACCGCGCAGGCCTCCACCGCCACGACGGCGACCAAGACCTGTGTCTACGGTTTCGAAGGCATCCTGCGGACCCAGCTCTGTGCCACCGTCGACGGGGACCAGGTCTGGCTGTCCGGCTACGCCACCCCGGTCGCCATCAGCTGGACCCCGCAGACGGTCTCGTTCGACCTCACGGCCGGGATCGTCGGCGGCGCCTCGCTGGGGACCGACACCCCGAACGTCGTCATCCCCGTCGGCGGCCGGCCGGTCGGCTACGTGGCCGGGACCGCCCCCTGCGGATCGACCGTCACCGGGACGTTCTCCGTCACCAAGTGGGGCTGGCCGCCGTCGACCGCCACCGTCTCGGTGCCCGTCCCCTGCTGATCCCCGCCGGGTCCACGGACGCGCCGGTCGGCCGGCCCTCACGGGGCGGGCGGCCTGCGGGCGCGTGGACCCGGCCTCCGGAACGGTCGCCGGCCGAGCCGGGCCCGTGACGGCCCGCGCGCCGGTCAGGACCGTTCGGCGGTGACGACGTGGTAGTCGAGCAGGCCGTCCCGCCACGTCGTCAGGAAGTTGCGGGTCCAGTGGCCGGACGGGACCGTCCCCTCCAGGTAGCGGTCCAGCCCCGGCCAGACGTCCTCGCCGATGGATCCGGTGGCGATGCGGGTGAACCCGGCGTCGGCGAGGTCGGCCGTGAAGGCGTCGAGCGGGTGGGCGACGTCCAGGCCGTCGGCGAAGCTCCCGAGCAGGATGCTCAGCCGCTCGGCCGCCTCCGGACCCTCGGCGCTGAAGAACGTGGTGACCACCAGCCGGCCGCCGGGCCGCAGGACCCGGGCCGTCTCCCGCGCGAAGCCGGTCAGCTCGCGGAAGTGCTGCGCCGCCTCGACCGAGTACACGCCGTCCAGGGAGCCGTCCGCGAAGGGGAGCTCGTCCGCCGAACCGAGGGTGTAGCCGAGCCGGTCAGGGAACGTCGCCAGGGCGCGGGCGTTGACGGCGCGGGCGCGTTCGACCTGGTCGGGGTGGATGTCGACGCCCGTCACCCGGGCGAAGCGGAACTCCCGCAGCGCGAGCGCGGCGCCGAGCCCGCGCCCGCAGCCGACCTCGGCCAGCCGCAGGGACTCGGCCGGCGCGGGGAAGGCGCGCAGCACCCGGCGGTACAGGTTCTCCTGACTGAGGACGCGGTCCTCCGGCGTGGGCGCGGTGGTGTCGATGCCGCGCCAGTCCCCGAAGTTGATGAAACCGCCCGCGAAGCTCGCGGCTCGGGAAAGGTCGTCAGGGCCGTAGGTCTGGCGTACGGACGCGGGGATGCGGTCGTTGCTCATGGGGGCTCGGTCTCCGTGTGAGGGCTGAGTGGTGTCGTGGAGGTGCGTGGGTCCGCGCCCGCTCGCGGGCGCGCGCCGCAGTACGTACCCAAACGTGCCGGTAACGGAACTACCCGAAGGGGGTGGTTTCGCGGATAACAAGCAGGTCAATCGGGTTGTGAGTGATACGTGAGGATGAGCATGCTTAACGGCATGACTTCGGCTACGTCACCTCTCCGCCAGACCGCCGCGCCCGTCGCGGACACCGCCGACTACGAGCACGACTGGGCGCTCGTCGACGTCGAGACCTCCGGGCTGAGGCCCGGGCAGCACCGGGTGCTGTCGGTCGCGGTGGTGACGGTCGACGCCCAGGGCCGGCAGACCGGGGAGTTCTCGACGCTGCTCGACCCCGGGGTGGACCCGGGACCGGTCGACATCCACGGTCTGACGGCCGAGCGGCTGCGCGGGGCGCCGACCTTCGAACGGGTCGCCGGCCGGATCGCGGAGCTGTTGGAGGGACGGGTCATGGTCGCGCACAACGCCCAGTTCGACTACGACTTCCTCAGCCACGAGTTCGCGCTGGCCCGGTCCTGGCTGCCGGTCTCCCGGCGGCTCTGCACGCTCGCGCTGAACCGCCGGATCGAGACCCCCACGGACGACCTGAGGCTCGGCACGCTCGCCGCGCACTACGGCGTCGTCCAGCGGCGGGCCCACGACGCCCTGGACGACACCCGGGTGCTGGCGGGGATCCTGCGGGGGTCGCTGGTGGAGGCGGCCCGGCTGGGGGTCCCGCTGCCGCTGGTCGCCTGCCCGCCCCGGCGCACCTCGGAGTTCCGCCCGCGGATACCGAAGACGCCGTGCGGCTACCGCAACCCGGGACGCTGGGCGGCGGGCGGGCCGCTGGTGCAGGGCATGAAGGTCGCCGTCACCGGCGAGACCGTGACGGCGCGGGAGGAACTGGTGGCACGGGCGGTGGCCGCCGGACTCAACGTCATGACCTCGGTGAGCCGCCACACCAGCGTGCTGGTCGCCAACGCGGGGCCGGACGGCGCGGCTTCGGCGAAGGCCCGGCGCGCTGTGGCGGAGGGCGTGCCGCTGGTCGACGAGGCGGCGTTCCTGGCACTGCTGGCGGAGGTGCGGCCGGGGCAGTCGCACGACGCGGCCGACGGCGGCGGACCGGCGGCGCCGGTCGTGCCGGGGCCCACGGCGGCGGAGTCGCCGGTGCGGGAGTCGCCGGTCGCGGCCGGGAGCCACAGCCGCTCCAGCTCCTCGTCCAGCCAACTCAAGGTCAGCGAGCAGCCGGCCATGTCGAGACTGGTGACGAGTTCGCCGACCTCGGGGCGTACGGG
>NZ_JBHXKE010000417.1:0-4522 GCF_042722765.1 Kitasatospora sp. NPDC058406 | reverse complement strand
GGCAAGGGCGGCATCGGCGGCACCCTCCTCGCCGTCGCCCTCCTCGGCTGCCTCGAAAACGGCCTCACCGTCCAAGGCATCAACTCCTTCTGGCAGAACGTCGCCCAAGGCGCCCTCCTCGTCGCCGCCGTCGTCATCCAGCAACGCCGCAACGGCGAACGCGCCGTCGGACTCCCCGCCTGATCAGCGCCCCGTGACCGGCGGTGCGGTCGCCGAGCCTCGGCCGTACCGCCGCGCGCTGCCCGGTCCGGCGGGGCCGGGCAGCCGCCCGTCCGCCCGAGCCCCGCGCCGGCAACTGATGCGTGCGGTCGTCCTCGCCCTGACCAGGCTGTGCGCGCCCGCGATGCGCGAGCGCGGATGGGGCCGTGTGGTCAACCTCGCCTCAGTGCGACGTGCGGGTCGGTCACGTCCGCCCGAACCCCCGAGCTGACGAGGCGTCACGGGCACGTTCTTTTACGGACAATCGTCCACCGGGGCGTTGACCGCCCACCCGCCCTGGCTATTGGCTCAGGGGGCCCGCCGGCCAACGAGGCCCGGGGGTAAGCCCGTTCGGGAGGACCTCATGTTCGCACCGCACCGCGCCCGATCCCTCACCGCCGCCGGCGCGTGCGCGGTGGCCGCCGTTCTCACGGCAGCCACCGCAGGGCCCGCCACGGCTCGCCCCGCCTCCGCACCACCGCGCGTCGAACGGATCAGCCAGGCCCCCGGCGGGGCACAGGCCGACGGCGACTCCTACCTCGGCGCGCTCTCCGCCACCGGCCGCTACGCCGTCTTCACCTCCGACGCGGCCAACCTGGTGGCCGGCGACACCAACGGCGACTCCGACGTCTTCGTCCGCGACCTGCTCACCGGGCGGACCGAGCGCGTCAGCGTCGCCGACGACGGCGCCCAGGCGACCGGCACCTCCTCGGGGGCGGCGATCAGCGCCGACGGCCGCTACGTCGCCTTCGCCTCGGACGCCCCCGACCTGGTGCCCGGCGACACCAACGGCACCTTCGACGTGTACGTCCGCGACCGGGTCGCCGGGCACACCGAGCGGATCACCGCCGGCGACCCGTCCCGGCCCCAGACCGGCGGCACCGACACGCCGGTGATCAGCTGGGACGGCCGCTACGTCGCGTTCGCCTCCGGCCGAAGCGATCTGGTCCCGGGCGACACCAACCGCGTCGCCGACATCTTCGTGCACGACCGCCGCACCGGCACCGCCCGGCGGGCCAACGTCGCCGACGACGGAACCCAGGCCGGGAGCCCGGCCCGGCACCCCGCGCTCAGCGCCGACGGCACCCGCATCACCTTCATCTCCCGCGACAGCCTCGCCCCGGCCCCCGAGGACGGCCCGGAGGAGGACCTGGCGGAGGACCCGGCGGACGGCGGTGGCGCGCAGATCGCCAAGCCCCGGACCTACCCGCTGTACGTCCACGACCTGCGGACCGGCAGAACCCGCCCCGCCAGCATCGGCCCCGACGGCAAGAAGTACGGCGCCCTCGACGGCGGACTGAGCCCCGACGGGCGCTACGCGCTCTTCAGCTCCTACACGTCCATGGTCACCGGCTACACCCATCCGCAGATCTTCGTCCGCGACCTCCTCACGGAGACCACCGCCCTGGTCAGCACGGCCCACGACGGCGCGCCCGGCGCCGGGGACGGCCAGTCCCACTCCCCCGTGATGACCGCCGACAGCCGCCGGGTCTACTTCGCCTCGGCGGCCGCCAACCTGGTGCCCGGCGACACCAACGGCGTCGGCGACGTCTTCCGCCGTGACCTGTGGACGGGCCGGGTCGAGCGGGTCGCGCCGTCCGCCGACGGCTCCGAGTCGGCGGTCGAGTCGGACGGACCGTCCATCGACGCGCTCGGTACGTCGGTGATGATCGCGTCCGCCGACACCCCCCTGATACCCGGGGACACCAACCAGCACCAGGACGTCTTCCTGCGCCGCCTGCCCCTGTTCTGAGCCGACCGGTCGACCCTGCCGCCGACGGCTTCCGGGCCCTCGCCCGCATCGGCGGCGGGCGCCGCGCCGGGCGCCGGGGCCGGCCCGCACGGAGCGTCGCGCCCCCGGCCCCGGCGGCCCGTTCAGCGGCCGGGGGGCGCGGCCTCCCGGCCGTGCGTTCCGGGGTCCGCGGAGCCGCGGGTCGGGGCGAGGGCGGCGAACCGCTTCTCGGTGTCGAGGAGCATCTGCCGGCGCTCCTCCGGGGTCCGCCGGGTGACGCGGTCGAAGTTGACCCACCGCAGGCCCTTGACGCCGATCTTGCCGAAGGTCCCCTTGAAGAGGATCTTGGTCAACGGGTCGCGGTACCACCAGCGGTAGGCCCTGTCCGGGGTGGTCATGACGGACAGGACCGTGACCCCCTGCAGCCGCGGCAGCAGGTTGCGGAACGGGCTGCCCTTGGCCTCGGGCCGTTCGGCGAACACCACGCCCTTGGTGAGCACCCGGTCGAGGAACCCCTTGGTGGCCGCGGGCATCGCCTCCCACCACACCGGGAACGCGAACACCAGGTGGTCGGCGGCCAGCAGGCGGTCCTGGTAGTCGCGCACCTGCGGGTCTGTCGCGGCGCCCTGCCGCCACGCGACGAGGTCCTGCCGAGTCATCACCGGCGAGAACCCGTCGGCGGCCAGGTCGATCAGGTCCACGTCGTGCCCCGCCGCGGTGGCGCCCCGGACGGCAGCGGCGGCGACGGCGGCGGTGAAGCTGCGCTGGTGCGGAACGTTGTCGGCCGAGGCGAAGGTGTACGGGTGGTCGAGGACCATCAGAACGCGCATGCGGTACTCCGGAGGAAGAGGAAACCGTTTCGCCAGCAACGGTTGCAGTCAGAACCGTCGCCTGTCAAACGAATGGGCTACCCTGACCCCATGAACAAGCCGATGCCGGACGATCTGGCCACGCTCTGGTATCTCACCCGCCGGGTCGCGGGCCTGATGGACCGTGCCGGCGAGGCGCTCTTCCAGCAGGAGCTGGGCATCTCCCTGGCACAGTTCCTCGTGCTCTCCGTCATCGACGCCCACCCCGGACCGCTCAACCAGCAGCAGGTGGCAGACCGGCTCGGCCTGACCAAGGGCACCGTCAGCCGCCAGATCGACCACGCGGTCTCCGCCGGACTGGTCGCGGTCCGGCCGTCCCCGCACAGCCGCCGGGAGAACGCCGTCCTCCTCACCCCGGCCGGCACCGATCTGGTCCGACGCGGCGACACGGCCCTGCACCGGGACCGCACGGCGTTCCTGCCGCGCCTCGACCCGGACGACGTGCACGCCGCGATCCGTGTCCTGTCGGCCATAAACGACGCCCTCAGCCCCGCCCACGGTGCGCACCGCTGAGGCCCCGCCCCGGTACTGACCACCGGATGCCCGCCGGCATCCGTGGACCCGACCACGACGAGGGCGCGCCCGGAGGGGAATACCCCAGGATTCACCCGTTCCAGTGAATCCGGCGGGCTCCCCGGCCGGGAGGCAGGCGCCGCGCGGACAGTGGGAGAGACGCGGGGAGCTTCGACCCAGGGGTCTCGACACCCGCCCGAGGGAGGACGCATGGTCGACGCAGCGCGTCGGGGCACAGGTACGGACGGCGTGAAGGGGGGCATCGGCATCACCGCGCTCCTGGTCGCCGCAGCGCGGGCGATCGAGACCCACCGGCACGACAGCCTCGCCCGCGACGACTACGCGGAGCACTTCGTCCGCGCCGCACCGGCGTCCGCGGCGTGGCCCGTCCGCCTCCACGAGGTGCCGGAAGGCGACGCGAACCCGCTGTGGGGGCGTTTCGCCCGGTACTTCGGCCTGCGGACGAAGGTCCTCGACGACTTCCTCCTCCGGTCGGCGCACGCGGGGGCCCACCAGGTGGTCCTGCTCGGGGCGGGGCTCGACACCCGGGCGTTCCGGCTCGACTGGCCGCCCGGCTGCGTGGTCTTCGAGATCGACAGGGAGGGCGTGCTGGCGTTCAAGCACGATGTGCTCGACGGGCTGGCGACCACCCGGAAGGCGGCGCGCGTACCGGTCCCGACGGACCTGCGCGCCGACTGGGTCGGCGCCCTGACCGGGGCCGGCTTCGACGCGTCGGCGCCGAGCGTCTGGCTCGCCGAGGGGCTGCTGTTCTACCTGCCCGCCGCGGCCGAGACGTACCTCATCGACACGGTGGACCGGTTGAGTCCGGGGGGTAGCGCCCTGGCCTTCGAGGTCAAGCTGGAGAAGGACCTGCTGGCCTACCGCGACAGCCCGATCTACACGTCGACGAAGCACCAGATCGGCATCGACCTGCTCAGCCTGTTCGACGGCGGGCCCCGGCCCGACTCCGCGGGCCGGCTGACGGGCAAGGGCTGGTCGACGTCGGTCCACACCCCCTTCGACTTCACCCGCCGCCACGGGCGCGGCCCGTTGCCCGAGCAGAACGACGCGTTGGCGGGCAACCGGTGGGTGTTCGCGAACAGGCCCCGCACGTAGGGCCGCGCACCGGCCCCGCCGGCCGGACCACCGCGCGACGGGCCGCCGTCCGACGCCGGGCCGCCGCTTGACGACGGACCGCCGTCCCACGACG
>NZ_JBHXKE010000416.1:0-4573 GCF_042722765.1 Kitasatospora sp. NPDC058406 | reverse complement strand
GACGAGGGCCGGGACGGCATCGGCCTGTTCCCGACCGACCGCGGCTGGGACGTCGAGGGGCTCTACCACCCCGACCCGGACCACCCCGGCACCTCGTACGCGCGCGAAGGCGGGTTCCTCTACGAGGCCGCGGACTTCGACCCGGACGTGTTCGGGATCTCGCCGCGCGAGGCGCTGGCGACGGACCCGCAGCAGCGCCTGCTGCTGGAGACGGCGTGGGAGGCGCTGGAGCGGGCCGGGGTGGACCCGTTGGGCCTGCGCGGCTCCCGCACCGGCGTCTACGTGGGCCTGATGTACCACGACTACGCCGCGCGCCTGCTGGACGTCCCGGACGAGGTCGAGGCGTACCTCGGGACCGGCAACTCGGGGAGTGTCGCCTCCGGCCGGATCTCCTACACGCTCGGCCTGGAGGGCCCCGCGCTGACGGTGGACACCGCCTGCTCGTCGTCCCTGGTCACGCTGCACCTGGCGGCCCGGGCGCTGCAGGCGGGCGAGTGCGATCTCGCCCTCGCGGGCGGGGCCGCGGTGATGGCGACCCCGGAGACGTTCGTCGGGTTCTCGCGGCAGCGGGGGCTGGCGGCCGACGGTCGGTGCAAGTCCTTCGCGGCGGGTGCGGACGGCACCGGCTGGGGCGAGGGCGTCGGCATGCTGCTGGTGGAGCGGCTGTCGGACGCGCAGCGGCTCGGCCACCCGGTCCTGGCGGTGGTGCGGGGCACGGCGGTGAACCAGGACGGTGCCTCCAGCGGTCTGACGGCGCCGAACGGCCCGTCGCAGCAGCGCGTCATCCGCCAGGCGCTGGCGAACGCCGGTCTGACGCCGCGGGACGTCGACGTGGTCGAGGCGCACGGTACGGGGACGACGCTGGGCGACCCGATCGAGGCCCAGGCGCTGCTGGCGACGTACGGGCGGGACCGGGACGGCGGCGACCCGCTCTGGCTGGGTTCGATCAAGTCGAACCTCGGGCACACCCAGGCGGCGGCCGGGGCGGCCGGCATCATCAAGATGGTCCAGGCGATGCGGCACGGCGTGCTGCCCCGCACGCTGCACGTCGACGCGCCCACCCCCCAGGTGGACTGGGCGTCCGGGGACGTGGAACTGCTCACCGAGGCCCGCCCCTGGCCGGAGGTGGACCGTCCGCGCCGGGCGGCCGTCTCGTCGTTCGGCATCAGCGGCACCAACGCCCACGTCATCGTGGAGGAACCCCCCGCCCCCCAGACCCCGTCCGCCCCCCAGACCCCGTCCGCGCCCCGGGTCGCACCCGCTCCGGCGGCCGGCCGGGTGGTGCCGCTGGTCGTCAGCGGACCGGACGCCGACGCGCTGCGCCGGCAGGCCGGACGGCTCGGCCGCCACCTGCGGGAGCATCCGGACGGGTCCCCGGCCGACCTCGCCCGGTCGACCACCCTGCGGGCCGCGCTGCCGCACCGGGCCGTGTTCCTCGCGCAGCGGACCGACGACGGCCTGGCACGGGCGGCCGACGCGCTGACCGCCTGGGCCTCCGGAGGCCGGGGCGAGGGCATGGTCGAAGGGGTCGCGGTCCGCGGGAAGCGGGCGTTCCTCTTCACCGGCCAGGGCGCGCAGCGGGCGGCCATGGGGGCGGCACTCGCCGCCGAGTTCCCGGTGTTCGCGGACGCGCTGGCCACCGTCACCGCCGCGCTGGACCCGCACCTGGGCGTGCCGCTGGCCGTCGCGCTCCACGACGAGGACCTCGTCCACCGGACCGAGTACGCGCAGCCGGCGCTGTTCGCCGTCGAGGTGGCGTTGCACGCGCTGCTCACGCACTGGGGTGTGCGGGCGGACGTCCTGGTCGGGCACTCGATCGGCGAGATCGCCGCCGCGCACGTGGCCGGGGTGCTGTCGCTCGCGGACGCGGCCACGCTGGTCGCCGCGCGCGGCAGGCTGATGCAGGCCCTACCCGCCGGCGGGGCGATGCTCGCCGTCGGAGCCTCCGAGGCCGACGTCCGGGCGGCGCTCGGCACGCTGGACGTCGCGGCGGTGAACGGCCCGGCGGCCGTGGTGGTCTCCGGGGCCGCGGACGCGGTGGAGGAGGCGGCCGTGCTCGCGGCCGGGCGCGGCTGGAAGACCAGTCGGCTGCGGACCGGCCACGCGTTCCACTCCCGGCTGATGGAGCCGATGCTGGCGGAGTTCCGGACCGTCGTGAAGTCCCTGGCCTTCGCCGAGCCGTCGACGCCGGCGGTGTCGAGCGTGACCGGCCGGCGGGTGGGACCGGGGGAGTGGACGGACCCGGAGTACTGGGTCGAGCAGGTCCGCCGGCCCGTCCGCTTCGCGGACGCCGTCGGCGCGCTGGACGGCATCGGCACGCTCGTGGAGCTCGGCCCGGACGGCGTCCTGACGGCGCTGGCCCGGCAGCTGCGCCCGGACGCCGTGTGCGTCCCGACGCTGCGCAAGGACCGCGACGAGCCCACCACCGCGCTCACCGCGCTGGGCACGCTGTTCGTCCACGGCTTCCCGGTCGACTGGAGCGCGGTGCTTCCCGGCGCGCGCCGCGTCGACCTCCCGACGTACGCGTTCCACCGGCGGCGGTTCTGGCTGGACGGCCCGGCCGAGGAGCAGCCGGGCACCGAGGGGTGGCGCTACCGCGTCGAGTGGCAGCCGGCGGGCGACGTCCTGACCGCCGGCCCGCCGGCCACCGACCTGCCGGGCACGGACGCCTCGGTCACCGACCTGGCCGGCGCAGAGCCGCGGACCGGCGCCGGGCAGACCACCGAGCCGCAGCCCGCCGCCGCGCCGGACGGCGCGTGGCTGGTGCTGGGCGACGAGGACGGCGCGCTCGCCGGCGCCCTGCGGGCCGCGGGCACCGAGGTGGTCGCCGAGCCCGGGCCGGCCCTCGCCGGTGTGCTGGCCGCGGTGTCCACCCCGGAGCAGGCCCTCGCGGTCGTCCGGCAGGGCCTGACGGCACCGCACTGGTTCGTCACCCGGCGCGCGGTGGCCACCGGGCCGGACGATCCGGCGCCCGACCCGGGCCCGGCGGCGGTCTGGGGACTGGCCCGGGTCCTCGGCCTGGAGCACCCGGACCGGTGGGGCGGACTGGTCGACCTGCCCGAACGGCCGGACGCCCCGGCGGCGGCCCGGCTCGTCGCGGTCCTGGCCGGCGGGCTCGGCGCCGAGGACCAGGTGGCCCTGCGGGCGGCCGGCCCGGCGCTGCGCCGGCTGGTCCCCGCGCCCGTGCCCGCCGGCGCCCCGCGCTGGCGGCCCGGCGGCACCCTGCTCGTCACCGGCGGGACCGGCGGCCTGGGCGCCGAGGTCGCCCGCTGGGCCGCGGCCCACGGCGCGCAGCGGCTGGTGCTGGTCTCCCGCCGGGGCGCCGACGCCCCCGGCGCGGCGGAACTGCTCGCCGAGCTGCCCGCGGCGCAGGCGCACGCCTGCGACCTGTCCGACCGGTCGGCGGTCGCGGCCCTGCTGGCCGAGGTCGGTGCGGTGGACGCCGTCGTGCACGCGGCGGGCGTCAGCCGGGACGTGCCGCTGGCCGCCGAGGACGCGGACCACCTGCGCGCCGTGGCGGCCGGCAAGGTCGACGGCGCGGTGCACCTCGACGCGTTGCTGCCGGACGTGCCGCTGATCGTCTTCTCCTCGATCGCGGGCGTCTGGGGAAGCGCGGAGCAGGCCGCCTACGCGGCGGCGAACGCGGCGCTGGACGCGCTCGTCGAGCGGCGCCGGGCGCAGGGCCGGCCCGGGACGGCGATCGCCTGGGGGCCGTGGGCCCGGATCGGCATGGCGGCCGACGACGAGGTCGCCGACCGGCTCCGGTTGCGCGGGCTCACCCCGATGGCGCCGGACCGGGCGCTGGACGCGCTCGGCGTGGCGGTCGGCGCCGGCGACGCGTCGGTCACCGTGGCCGACGTGGACTGGGCGCGCTTCGTCCCCGTGTTCTCCACCGCGCGGCCCCGGCCGCTGCTCACCGGCCTGGCCGCCGACCCGCTCACGGACGGACGGCCCGGCGCGGTCCCCGCCCGCGGGGACGTGGCCGGGCAGCTGGCCGCCCGGCTGGCCGAGGCCGCCCCGGCGGAGCGGGAGCGGATCCTGCTGCGGCTGGTCCGGGACGAGGCGGCGGCCGTGCTCGGCCACGCGTCGGGCGCCGCGGTGGCGCCGGAACGGGCCTTCAACGAGCTCGGCTTCGACTCGCTCACCGCCGTCCAGCTGCGCGACCAGCTGATCGCCGCCACCGGACTGCCGCTCTCGCCGACGCTCGTCTTCGACTACCCGAACGCCGAACGGCTCGCGGGCCACCTCGGGGAGTCCCTCGCGCCCGTGCCGGAGACGGTGGACCTGCCCGACGAGGAGATCCGGCGGGCGCTCGCAGCGATCCCGGTCGAGCGGCTGCGGGAGTCCGGGCTGCTGCCCCGGCTGCTGCGGCTGGCGCCGGTGGAACCGGCCCCGACGCTTCCGGGGCCGGGCGCGCCCGCCGAGGACCTCGACGCGATGGACGTCGAGGAGCTCATGCGGCTCGCGCTCGGCTCCGCCGCCCCCGACGAGGACTGACGCCCCGGCGCCCGTACCCGCAACCCCCGCCCCCTGCCCGGGGGACCCCGCCCGGGGGGGGGGGGGCCCCCCCCCG
>NZ_JBHXKE010000415.1:0-4579 GCF_042722765.1 Kitasatospora sp. NPDC058406 | reverse complement strand
GGACGGGCCGCCGCCCATCCTGCCCGGCCGCACCGGGCCACCGCGCGTGGCGGTGGCCCGGTGCCGGTGACCGGCGGTCCGTTCCGGCGCACCGGCCGCCGGGTCCCGGCGGTGTCTGCGGTCCCGACGGCCTCAGCGGTGCCGGCGGCGTCAGCGCACCGGCTGCGGGGCGCGCTGCGCCCGGACGGCCCGGGTCTCCGACGCCGAGGCCGCGCCCAGGCCCGCCCCCCGGGTCTCCTCGGCCCACAGCACGCAGACCAGCAGGCCGACCGCGGTGACGCCGGCCGCGATCAGCATGGTCGGCCCGGTGCCGAGTCCGGTCAGCGACAGCGGCAGCAGGTAGGTGCCGACGGCCGCGCCGATCCGGCTCACGGAGGTCGCGACGCCGACGGCGGTCGCCCGGATCTCGGTCGGGAAGAGCTCGTTGGGGTAGGTCCAGTCGAGCACGTTGGGCCCGCCGCACAGGAAGGCGTACGCACACAGGGCGACGACCGCGACGGCGGCCGGGGCGGCCGGCCACAGGCCCAGCAGGGCCAGCGGGAGGATCATCAGGGCGAACGACCAGATGATCACCGGACGGCGGCCCCAGGTGTCGATCAGGCGCAGCGCCGGGTAGCAGCCCAGCAGGAACACCAGGCTCACCAGGCCGGTGCCGAGCGTCTCCAGCACCGTCCCGCCCGGCATGCCGAACGCCGCGAGGATCTGCGGCCCGAAGGTGAGCATCGCGAAGAGCGGTGCGACCTGGCAGAGGAAGAACAGCCCGCAGAACAGGGCCCGGCGCCGGTACGGCGGGGTCATCAGCAGGCGCAGTCCGGTGGCACGGCCGGGCTCGGCCGGCTCGGGCATCAGCTCGCGCCCGTCCACCCGGACGCCGAGGTGCTTCTCGACGACACGGACCGCCTCGCCGACCCGCCCGTTGGCGGCGAGCCAGCGCGGGGACTCCGGCGAGCCCCGGCGGATCACCAGGAACACCACGCACAGCACGGCCGAGCTGGCCAGCATCCACCGCCAGCTGCCCGGCCCCCCGATCCGCAGGAACAGGTAGCCCGTCAGGTAGGCGAGCACCGAGCCGGCGTACCAGGCGACGATCTGCTGGCCGAGCAGCCGTCCGCGCTGCTTGGCGGGCAGCCACTCGGCCAGCAGCGAGGTCGCGATCGGGTAGTCGGCGGCCACCGCCATGCCGAGCACGAAGCGCAGCAGGGTGATCGCCCAGACGGCGTCGACCCAGAAGGACAGGACCGAGCAGGCGATCATCACGAGCAGGTCGGCGGTGTACATCACCTCCCGGCCGATCCGGTCGGTCAGCACGCCGAAGAGCGCGCCGCCGACGAACATGCCGATCAGGGCCGCGGCTCCGATCAGGCTGACGTCGGTGGCGGAGAGCCCGAGCTCGGGGCGCATGCCGATGAGGGCGACGCCGACGATGCTCAGGATGTACCCGTCGAGCAGGGGTCCGCCGGAGCAGGCGAGGGCGAGCCTGCGGTGGAAGGCGGTATACGGGGCGTTGTCGATGGTGCGTGACATGGAAGTCGGGTCCTCCGGAGCGGACGGCGGTGCTCCCGCACCCCGTACGCCGGCGTAGACGACGGATAGGCGGGCCGCCCCCGGGGGAACGGCCCGCTCGCCCGGAAACCGACCGGGCGACCGTCCACAGTTGCCCGCCTTTCCGACCCGGCCGCGGGGGCGAAGGTCAGCACGGGAGAGGACGGAGGTCCCGAATCGGACGGGCCCTCGGCCCCTGCCGGAACGGCGCCCGCCCAGTCGTGACGGGCCGTCCGGGGGTGTCCGCGCCCTCCGGGCCGCGCCGTGTGACCCTCGACACCCCGTCGGCTCCCCCGGCCGGGCGGCCCGGCGGTCCCGAGAGCGGCGGTTTACTCCCGGCGGGACGGGTCAGACGGATCCCATGAGCGACCGACCCCGCCGTCCCGGCGTCTTCGACCACCACGGGAGCTGGCAGACCCGCGCGGCCTGCCGGCACGCCGACAGCCGACTCTTCTTCCACCCCAACGGCGAACGCGGTCAGGCCCACGAGGACCGTGACCGGGAGGCCAAACGCGTCTGCGCCCACTGCCCCGTCAGCCGGGCCTGCCTGGAGTACGCCCTGCTGGCCGAGGAGGTCTACGGCATCTGGGGCGGGCTGACCGAGGCCGAACGCGCCGAACTCGTCCGGCCCTCCCGCCGCAGGACCGCCCGCCGAACGGCCACCCACGACAGGGCCTCCTCGCGCGGTTCCCACGACGCGGCGTAGCGGACGCCGCTTCCGCGGGCAGGCACCGCGGCGCGCGCCGTCGGCGTCCCGTGCGGCGCCGGGCACACCGGGCACGCCGTCGCGCCGGGGGCGCCTCCCCGCACGACCCCCTCCCTCTCTTCACAAAATCATCACGCGACCGGGGGACATCACCCCGCCGGTCCCGGGTAGAGCCGTCCTCGTCATCGCGGAACCGATGAAAGGACCGACATGGCTGCGCCCAGTGATGCTCTCCTCGCCCCCGCCCCGACGGCCGTCCCCGGCCGGGCCGGACGAAGGGGTGCCTCCCCCGTCACCGCCCTGCCCGCGCCGACGGCCGTCCGGCCGCTCCAGGACGAACGGCCGGCGCCGTACGTGCTGCCCGAGGTACCGGACCCGTCCGAGGTCGCCCCCGCCGACGCCCGCGAGCTGACCCGGGACCTGCTCCTGCGGCTCCGGGACCTGGAGGAGGGCACGCCCGAGTACTCGTACGTCCGGGGCACGCTGATCGAGCTCAACACCTCGCTCGTGCGGTACGCCATGCGCCGCTTCGCCTCCGGCCGCGAGCCGCAGGAGGACCTCCTCCAGGTCGGCACCATCGGTCTGATCAAGGCGATCGACCGTTTCGACCACAGCCACGGCGTGGAGTTCACGACCTTCGCGATGCCCACCATCCTCGGTGAGATCCGCCGGCACTTCCGCGACACCACCTGGGCGGTGCACGTCCCGCGCAGGCTCCAGGAGCTGCGGCTGGCGCTGGCCAAGGCCCAGGAACGGCTCGCCCAGGGCCTCGACCGCGCGCCGACGGTGGCGGAGCTCGCGGAGGACCTCGGCCTCACGCAGGAAGAGATCATCGAGGGGCTCACCGCAGCCAACGGTCACTCCGCCGGGTCGCTGGACTCCTCGGCCGACCCCGACGCCGCGGACTCCCCGCTGCGGCGCCTCGGTGGCGTGGACGGCCGGCTGGAACTGGTCGAGAGCCTGGTCGCGCTGAAGCCGCTGATCGCCGAACTGCCCGAACGCGACCGGCTGATCCTCTCGATGCGCTTCACCGAGGAACTCACCCAGTCCCAGATCGGCGCCCGCCTCGGCGTCTCCCAGATGCACGTCTCCCGCCTGCTCAGCCGAATCCTGAAGCGGCTCCGGGACGGCCTGGACGAGTCCTGAGACGGCCCGAGTCCCCGCCCGTCGCCGAGGCCGGGACCGCGCATCCCCCTGCGCCCCTGGCTGTACGGCCTCTCATCGGCGTAAGGTCACCGAGAGCATCCGGAGAGAAGGGCACGTACCATGCCAGCCCAGGACGACCAGTATCCGGTGGCCGCCCCGGCGGCCACCGTGCCCACCGCACCGGGCGTAGAGGTTCGCCTCGCCGGCACGGAGTCGGCCGTCTGCGCACTGAGCGGCGACCTCGACATCGACAGCCTCGCCCCGGCCGAGCAGGCCCTCACCGAGCTGGTGGCCCAGCGCCCCCGGCGGATGGTCGTGGACCTGCGAGAGGTCGGCTTCTGCGACTCCTCGGGGCTCAACCTGCTGCTGAGGGCGCGGCTCGCCGCCGGCAACGCGGACGTCGAGTTCCGGCTCGCCGCGCCGTCCCCGCAGGTCGCACGGCTCCTGGAGATCACCGGAGCCGAAGCGGTCTTCTCCATCCACGAGACCGTGCCCGCCGCGCTTGCCTCGTGAGGCGCGGCCGGGCACCCTCCGTGCCCGCCGGGCCCCAGTGGCCCGGCATCCACCCCCAGGCGCAGGAATAACTCCGATGCCCCGGGGCAACCGATCAGACGACCTCTCATCACCCGTGCGAGGAAGGGGTGAGCGACCCATGGCGACGAGCCGCGGCGCGCTCGACGGCAGCCGGTCCGGGAGCGGCCGCCCGGCGAGCGGGCAGCGCCGGCGGCTTCGGCTGGCCGGGCTACCCAAACCGGTCGCCCGCTCCCGGGCGTTCACCGGCGAAGCACTGGCCGACTGGTCCTGGCTACGGCCCGAGGACGGCGTGGACCCCGACGTGGTCGACGACGTCGTCCTGCTCGTCGCCGAGCTGGTGGCCAACGCGATGATGCACGGCGGGGGCCCGCTGGAGCTGGTGCTCGACGCCACCGAGGCGCGTCTGCGGATCGAGGTCAGCGACGGGTCCTCGACCCTGCCGGAGCTCCGGCTGCCGCACCGGCCCGGAGTGCCCGGCGGGCACGGCCTGTTCATCGTCCAGCGGGCGGCCGACCGCTGGGGCGCCGCGCTGCACGAGAGCGGCAAGGCGGTCTGGGCCGAGATCGACAGCCACCGGCTGGTGCCCGTACAGGGCTGACCGGCCGCCGGGGCGCCACCCGGACCGGGCGTGCCGTGGTCCGCGTCCGGGGC
>NZ_JBHXKE010000414.1:0-4597 GCF_042722765.1 Kitasatospora sp. NPDC058406 | reverse complement strand
CCCTCCGGGAGGTCCCGCCGCCGTACCGGCGGGCGCCGGCCCGCAGACCTCAGCGGGCGCTGGACTCGTGGACGAAGGCGACGAGGCGGCTGAGCGCGTCCGGGTCCATGCTGGGCAGCACTCCGTGGCCGAGGTTGAAGATGTGGCCGCTGGTGCCGAGCGCCCGGGCGGCCTGCAGCACCTCGCGCGCCTTGGCCTCGACGGCCCGGGTCGGAGCGAACAGCACGGCCGGGTCGAGGTTGCCCTGCAGGGCCTTGCCGGGGCCGACCCGCTCGGCGGCGACGTCCAGCGGGACCCGCCAGTCGACGCCGACCACGTCCGCGCCGGCCTCGCCCATCAGGCCGAGCAGCTCGCCGGTGCCGACGCCGAAGTGGATCCGCGGGACGCCGTAGCCGGCGACGGCGTCGAACACCTTGGTGCTGGCCGGCATGACCGAGCGCCGGTAGTCGTCCGGAGCGAGCGCGCCGACCCAGGAGTCGAAGAGCTGGACCGCGGAGACGCCCGCCTCGATCTGCACCTTGAGGAAGGCCGAGGTGATGTCGGCCAGCCGGTCGACCAGGGCGGCCCACAGCTCGGGCTCGCCGTACATCATGGCCTTGGTGTTCTCGTGGTTCTTGGACGGGCCGCCCTCGACCAGGTAGCTGGCCAGCGTGTAGGGCGCGCCGGCGAAGCCGATCAGCGGGGTGGAGCCGAGCTCGTCGACGAGCAGGCCGATCGCCTCGGTGATGTAGGGGACGTCGTCCGGCTCCAGCGGGCGCAGCCGCCGGAGGTCCTCGAAGGTACGGATCGGGTCGGCGATGACCGGACCGATGCCGGGCTTGATGTCGACGTCGATGCCGACCGCCTTGAGCGGCACCACGATGTCGCTGAAGAAGATCGCCGCGTCCACCTGGTGCCGGCGCACCGGCTGGAGGGTGATCTCCTTGACCAGCTCGGGCCGCATGCAGGACTCCAGCATGGGGATGCCCTCGCGGACCTTCAGGTACTCGGGCAGCGAGCGGCCGGCCTGGCGCATGAACCACACCGGGGTGTGCGGTACCGGCTCGTGCCGGCAGGCCCGCAGGAACGCGGAGTCGTACGCGGCGCCGCGGCGCGCGGGGGGCTGCTGGCCGGGGGCGGCGCCTGCCTGGGCGGCTGCCGTGGTGTCTGCCGTTGTCTCGCTCACGCCCCAAATCTTCGCACGCGCCCCGGACCGGCCCCCTCGCCCGGTCTCGTCGGTTCCTCCAAGATCTGGCCGGATTGCCCTCCCGGCGCGCCGCGCGGAAAGAAGTTGCGGCGATTAACCGAGTTTTCGACCTAGTCTTCGGGTCATGGCAGCGGTCGGAGGGCACCCCGCACAGGGTGGCGGAGCAGGTGGCGGAACGGGTCGGGAGGCGGCGCCGAGCGAGTTCCGGGCCGCCGTGGAGGCGTTCTCCGGAGCGCGGCTCCGCCCCGAGGTCGTCCTCTCCCCCGCCCCCGCGCCGCGCCGGCTCGCCCCGTTCGCGTTCGCGGTGACCGCCGCCGTCGAGGTCGACGGCGAGGAGCTCGCCGACGGCCGGCTGGTGCTGCTGCACGACCCCGCCGGCCAGGAGGCCTGGAACGGGGACTTCCGCGTGGTCACCATGACCCGGGCGGAGCTGGAACCGGAGATGGCCGGCGACCCGATGCTCTCCGAGGTCGGCTGGGCCTGGCTGCTCGACGCGTTGCAGGCGCACGGCGCCGGGTACGCGGAGACCTCCGGCACGGTGACCCGGTGCGCCTCGCAGTACTTCGGCGGGCTGGCGGACCGCGAGTCCAGCACCGAGATCGAGATCCGGGCGTCCTGGACGCCGGCCGACGGCCGTTTCGAACGGCACCTCGCGGCCTGGGGGGACCTGCTCTGCATCAGCGCGGGTCTGCCGCCGGTCGCCCCGGCCCCGCAGTCACCGGCCGACGTCGCGTCACTCGGTGGAGTGGTCCCGATGCCCGCGCGACGGCGCCCGCGCTCGCACTGACGAGTGGCGCCCGGGATGCCCGGCGCCGCCGTGCCCGGCACGTCCTCCAGGGCTGACGACGTGTGATCCCACGCGGGCCCTCCGTCAACGAACCGCTCGAACCTGACCACTCCGCGATCGATCTGATCGATTTTGTGCGATTTCCAGGCACCTCGTATCAGTCACTTGCGCGATTTGTCCGTATTGTTACTCACTAGATCGTGATCTTTCGCTAAAGCCGGGCACGGATGATGCCGAAGCAGACTGTGACCCTTTCCGAACGCGGAACACTCCGACCGCCCCCTCGGGGTTCCGTCCGCCACTCCCCGCAGGAGGCCTGGTGTCGGTCCTTCTTGAGCACCCCGCAAACGTGGTCGCCTACCGGCCGACCAAGCCCACCGCCATGGTGGTCATCGCCGATCCCCGCGTCCGAAACACCGTCACCCGCCACCTCTGGGCGCTCGGCGTCCGGGACGTGATCGAGGTGTCCTCGATCGCCGAGGCCCGCCCCCGGGTCTCCACCCCCCGCGACATCTGCGTCGCCGACGTCCACCTCCCCGACGGCTCCGGACTCACCATCCTCGCCGAGACCCGCGCCGCGGGCTGGCCCAACGGGCTCGCGCTGTCCGCCGCCGACGACATCGGCGCGGTCCGCAGCGCGCTGGCCGGCGGTGTGAAGGGCTACGTCGTCACCGGCACCCGCACCAACGTCGCGATGCCGGGTCGCCCCGGCCTCCCCCTCGGCGCCGGCGGCCTCGCCGGACGGATGCGGCGCCCCGGCATGCCGGGCATGCCCGGTGCGGCCGGCGCTCCGGGCGGCGCGCCCGGGGCCCCCGGTGCGCCGGGAGCCCAGCAGGCCGCCTACCGCGAGCTCTCCGGCCGGGAGGTGGAGGTGCTGCGGCTGGTCGCCGAGGGCCAGTCGAACAAGGCGATCGGCGTGGCGATGGGCCTCTCCGCGCTCACGGTGAAGAGCCACCTCGCCCGGATCGCCCGCAAGCTGGGCACCGGGGACCGCGCCGGGATGGTCGCGGTCGCCCTGCGCACCGGCATCATCCACTGACCCTGGTGGACCGCCGCGGCGGCCTGGAGGAACGTTTCTGTACCGTCGCCCGCCCGTCTCCGGGCCGCTCGTGATCCACGGCTCCGCCCCGGGAAGATGTCTCCCCGGGGCGGAGCCGTGGACGGCCCCGCTCCGGATCGGCGGCCGTCGACACCCGATCAGGGCGCCCCGGAGGCGCACGGGCAGGTCACAAAGCGGTCTGACCAGTCCGACAACACTCCCGGCTGCGGGGACCGTCGTACCCTTGGTAGGTGACCGACGCCGTAGCAGCCATCCCAGAAGAAGCAGCCCCGGTCCCGCTCCTGGAGCCGAAGGAGGGGATCCCTCCGGTCGTGGCGGACGAGCAGGCGCTTGCCGCCACCGTCGCCGCCTTCGCCGCGGGAACCGGACCGGTCGCCGTCGATGCCGAGCGGGCCTCCGGCTACCGCTACGGCCAACGGGCGTACCTCATCCAGCTGCGCCGCGCGGGCGCCGGTACCGCGCTGATCGACCCCATCGCCTGCCCCGACCTCAGCGGGCTGGGCGAGGCCCTCGCGGACACCGAATGGGTGGTGCACGCCGCCACCCAGGACCTGCCCTGCCTGGCCGAGGTCGGCATGAGACCCCGGCGGCTGTTCGACACCGAGCTGGCCGGGCGGATCGCCGGCTTCGCGCGGGTCGGACTCGGGCCGATGACCGAGAGCGTGCTCGGGCTGAGCCTGGCCAAGGAGCACTCCGCGGTCGACTGGTCCACCCGGCCGCTGCCCGAACCGTGGCTCCGCTACGCCGCTCTGGACGTCGAGGTGCTGGTCGAGCTGCGCGACGCGCTCGAACGGGAGCTGGACGCCCAGGGCAAGCTCGACTGGGCCCTGGAGGAGTTCGCCGCGATCGCCGCGGCGCCCCGCCCCGCCCCGCGGACCGACCCGTGGCGCCGCACCTCGCAGCTGCACAAGGTGCGCCGGCGGCGCCAGCTGGCCGTGGTGCGCGAGCTCTGGCTGGCCCGCGACCGGATGGCCCAGGAACGGGACGTCTCGCCGGGCCGGGTGCTCTCGGACGCGGCGATCGTCAACGCCGCGCTGGCCATGCCCCTGAACATCGCCGCGCTCCAGGGCGTCCAGGGCTTCGGCCCGCGGGTGCACCGGCGCCAGCTGGAGCAGTGGCTGGCCGCCGTCCAGCGCGGCCGGGAGGTGCCGGAGAACCAGCTGCCGCCGTCCGCGGCGCCGCACGACGGCCCCCCGCCGCCGCGGGCCTGGGCCGAGAAGGACCCGGTGGCCGCCGCCCGGCTGACCGGCGCGCGGGCCGCCGTCACCGATCTGGCCGAGTCGCACAACCTCCCCGCCGAGAACCTGATCACGCCGGACCTCGTCCGCCGGGTCGCGTGGGAGCCGCCGGCCGGCGCCGGCGCCGGGGAGGTGGCCGCGGCGCTGCGCCGGCTGGGCGCCCGCCAGTGGCAGGTGGACCTGGTCGCGCCCGCGCTGGCCACGGCCTTCGCGGAGGCCGCCGCCGCCGAGCAGCAGGACTGAGCGGTCGGACGCGGGGGGGGGGGTTGAACACCCGGGGGGGTCAAACCCCCAACCCCCGACCCCGGCCGGACCACCCCGAGCAC
>NZ_JBHXKE010000413.1:0-4684 GCF_042722765.1 Kitasatospora sp. NPDC058406 | reverse complement strand
TCGCGGGCATCATCAAGATGGTGCAGTCGATGCGCCACGGGATCCTCCCGGGCACGCTGCACGTGGACGCGCCGTCGTCCCAGGTCGACTGGTCCGCCGGCGCGGTGGAGTTGCTGACCGAGGCCCGCGACTGGCCCGTGACCGACCGGCCGCGCCGGGCCGGGGTGTCCTCGTTCGGCATCAGCGGCACCAACGCCCACGTCATCCTCGAAGCGCCGTCGGGCGCACCGGTTCCCGCGACCGGCGCCGAGTCGCCGGCCGTCGTTCCGATCGTGCTCAGCGCCGCCGAGCCGGAGGCGCTGCGGGAGGCTGCCGAGCGGATCCGGCAGGGCCTCGCCGCCGACACGTCCCCGGGCCGGGTCGGACGGGCGCTGGCGACCCGCGCGCGGTTGCGCCACCGGGCGGTGCTCCTCGCGAGCGACCGCACCGCACTGGACGCGGGCCTGGCGGCGGTGGCCGCAGGGACCCACCCGCTCACGGGGGTCGCCGGGCCGGACCGGCTGGCGGTGGTGTTCACCGGTCAGGGGTCCCAGCGGGCCGGTATGGGCCGGGAGTTGTACGAGGCGTTCCCGGTGTTCGCCGCGTCCTTCGACGAGGTGTGTGCGGCACTGGATCTCCCGCTGCACGAGGTCTTGGACGACCGGGAGCGGCTGGACCTGACCGGCTGGGCGCAGCCGGCGATCTTCGCGGTCGAGGTGGCGCTGCTCGCGCTCGTGCGCTCGTGGGGCGTGACCCCGGACGTGGTCGCCGGTCACTCGGTCGGTGAGATCGCCGCCGCCCACGCCGCCGGGGTCCTGACCCTGGCCGACGCGGCGAAGCTCGTCGCCGCCCGGGGCCGGCTGATGCAGGCGCTGCCGACCGGCGGCGCGATGCTGGCTGTCGGGGCCTCGGAGGCCGAGGTGCGCGAGGCGTTCCCCGACATCGACGTCGCCGTGGTGAACGGACCGGACGCCGTGGTCGTGTCCGGTGCGGAGGGCGACATCGCGCGGATCGCCGAACTGGCTTCGGACCGCGGCTGGAAGACGTCCCGGCTGCGGACCAGCCACGCGTTCCACTCCCGCCTGATGGAGCCGATGCTCGACGAGTTCCGCGCGGTCGTGGGGGCCCTGACGTTCGCCGAGCCGACCCTCGCCGCCGTGTCGACGGTGACCGGTGCCGCCGTGACGCCGGGGGAGTGGACCGACCCGGAGTACTGGGTGCGGCAGGTCCGCGAGCCGGTCCGGTTCGCCGACGCCGTCACCGCCCTCGACGCCGGCCGTGTGCTCGAACTGGGTCCGGACGGCGTCCTCACCGCGCTGATCGGCGAGGCGGGCGGCCCGGACACGGTCGCCGTCGCCGCGCTGCGCCGCGACCGGGACGAGGTCATGGCGCTGCTCACCGCCGTGGCCGAGCTGTTCGTCCATGGGCAGCGCGTCGAGTGGCGGGCGCTGCTCGGCGACGGCGCCCGGGCCGACCTGCCCACCTACCCGTTCCGGCACCAGAGGTTCTGGCTGGATCCGACACCGCCGACCGGCGACGTGACCGCGGCCGGTCTTGACGCCCCGGACCACCCGCTGCTCGCGGCCTCGGTCGAACTCCCGGACTCCGGAGCGCTGTTGTTCACCGGCACCCTTGCCTCCGGAACCCGGCCCTGGCTCGCCGACCACCGGGTGCACGGCACGTCCGTGCTGCCGGGCACCGCACTGGTCGAACTGGCTCTGGCAGCGGGCGTCCGGGCCGGAACCCCGGTGGTGGACGAGTTGGTCCTGCGGGATCCGCTGACGCTGCCCGACGGGGTGACCGTCCGGCTGCGCGTCCTGGTCGCCGCGCCCGACGACGCCGGACGGCGCGCGTTGAGCGTCTACTCCCGCCCCGACGACGAGTCCACGGCCTGGACCGTGCACGCCACCGGGTTGCTCACCGCCGAGGCCGAGGCCGAGGCCGGGTCAGGGTCCGTCGACGACGGCGCGGATCTGGTCGTGTGGCCGCCGGCGGGTGCGGAGGAGGTCGAACTGGACGGCCTCTACGAGGCGTTCGCGGACGCGGGCCTGGGCTACGGTCCTTCGTTCCGGGGCCTGCGGCGGGCCTGGCGTCGCGGCGGGACGGTGTTCGCCGAGGTCACGACCGGCGAGTCGGTCGACGGGTTCGGCGTGCACCCGGCGCTGTTCGACGCGGCGTTGCACGCGATCGGGGTCGGCGGGCTGATCACCGCTGACGGGGCCCACCTGCCCTTCACCTTCTCCGGTGTCCGGTGGGAACGGCCCGCGGGCGCCGCGCTGCGGGTGCGGCTGGAGGCCGGTGCGACCGCGGGTGCGGTGCGGATCGCCCTGGCCGACGCCTCCGGACTCCCGGTGGCCGTGGTCGACGGCCTGGTCCTGCGTCCCGTGGCGGCCGGCCGGCCGACGAGTTCCGCGAACCGGTTCCTGTTCGGCCCGGGTTGGGTGGTGCAGGAGGTGTCCGCCTCGGCGGACGCCCCGGTGGTCGTGGACCTGGGCGATCCGCTGCCCGTCCCGGCCGCCCCCGTGCTGGTCGTGGACGCGACTGCACCGGGCGCCGCACTCGACCGGGCCGGTGCGCTGCTCTCCCTGCTCCAGGAGTGGCTGGCCGATCCCGCGTGGGCCGAGTCCCGCCTGGTGGTGCGGACGTTCGGCGCGGCCGGGGACACCGTCACCGATGCGGACGGTGCCGCGCTCTGGGGCCTCGTACGGTCGGCGCAGTCGGAGCACCCGGACCGGATCCATCTGCTGGACGCGGACGCGAACGCGCTGTACCCGGTGCCGCAGGCAGTGGTGCGGGACGGCGTGGTGCGGGTTCCGCAGCTCGTGAGGCTCGACGGGGCGCGGGCGGCGGATTCCGCCGCCGGGCCCGTGGAGTTCGGTGACGGCGTCGTGGTGGTGACGGGTGCGACCGGCACGCTGGGACGGCTGGTCGTCCGGCACCTGGTCGAGGCCCACGGTGTGCGGCGCCTGGTGCTGCTGTCCCGGTCGGGTGCGGGCGTGGAGGTCGACGGGGCGCAGGTGCGGGCGGTGGCCTGCGACGTGGCGGACGCGGAGGCCGTGGCCGAGGCGTTGCGGGACGAGCCGGTGTCGGCGGTGATCCACGCCGCCGGTGTGCTGGACGACGCACTGCTGACCGATCTGACGCCCGAGCGCCTCGACACGGTGTTCCGGGTCAAGGTCGACGCGGCGCGCAACCTTGCCGCCGCGACGGAGGGCCGGGCGCTCAGCGCGTTCGTCCTGTACTCCTCGGTGGCGGGTCTGTTCGGTAACGCGGGTCAGGCCAACTACGCTGCCGCGAACACGTTCCTGGACGCGTACGCGTCGGAGCTGCGGTCGCGGGGTGTGCCGGCGACGTCGCTCGCCTGGGGCCTGTGGGACGCGGGGATGGGTGAGACGCTCACCGATGCGGACCGGGAGCGGATGCGGCGCGGCGGCGTCCTGCCGCTCACGGCGGAGCAGGGCCTTGCGGCCTTCGATGCCGCGCTCGGCACCGGCGAGCCGGTGGTCGCGCCTCTGGCGATCGACATCACCGCGCTGCGCAACGCTCCCGTCGTGCCGCCGATCCTGCACGGCCTCGCCCCGGCTCGGGCCGGGGCCCGAACCACGAACGGGTTCGGGCGACGGCTCGCGGCGCTGCCCCGGGCCGAACGCGACCACGCCGTGCTCGGCCTGGTCCGGACGCAGGTCGCCGAGGTGCTCGGGTTCTCCTCCGCCGACCAGGTCGGGGCCCGCCGTGCCTTCAACGAGCTGGGCTTCGACTCGCTCACCGCGGTCGAGTTGCGCAACCGCCTCGCCGCCGCGACCGGGCTGCGGCTGCCGTCCACGCTGGTCTTCGACTACCCGACGGTGGAGACCCTGGCGGGCTTCGTCTCCGGGGAAATCGCCGGCCGGGACGCCCCCACCGCGGTCGCCGCCGCGACGACCGACCCCGACGAGCCGATCGCGATCGTGGGGATGGCGTGCCGTTACCCCGGGGGCGTCGCCTCGCCGGAGGACCTGTGGGAGCTGGTGGTGTCCGGGCGGGACGGGATCGTGCCGTTCCCCGAGGACCGTGGCTGGGACGTCGAGAACCTGTACCACCCGGACCCGGACCACCCCGGTACCTCGTACACGCGGGAGGGCGGATTCCTCTACGGGGCCGCGGACTTCGATCCTGAGGTGTTCGGGATCTCGCCGCGTGAGGCGTTGGCGATGGACCCGCAGCACCGGCTGCTGCTGGAGACGTCGTGGGAGGCGTTCGAGCGGGCGGGGATCGACCCGCTGGGCCTGCGCGGTTCGCGGACCGGGGTGTTCGCGGGCGTGATGTACAACGACTACGGGCTGGTCCTCGACCGGTCCACCGACAACGCCGAGGGCTTCCTCGGCACGAGCGGCAGTGTCGCGTCGGGCCGGGTGTCGTACACCTTCGGTCTGGAGGGTCCGGCGGTCACGGTCGACACGGCGTGCTCGTCCTCGCTGGTGGCGCTGCACCTGGCGGTGCAGGCGCTGCGCAGTGGGGAGTGCGAGCTGGCGTTGGCCGGTGGCGTGACGGTGATGGCGACGCCGGGGACGTTCGTCGGGTTCTCGCGGCAGCGGGGTCTCGCGGCCGACGGTCGGTGCAAGTCCTTCGCGGAGGGCGCGGACGGTACCGGGTGGGGCGAGGGTGTCGGCATGCTGCTGGTGGAGCGGTTGTCGGACGCGCAGCGTCTGGGGCACCCGGTCCTGGC
>NZ_JBHXKE010000412.1:0-4688 GCF_042722765.1 Kitasatospora sp. NPDC058406 | reverse complement strand
GTCCGGGGCGGCGACGTGGGACTCAGGCGGTGTCGCGGTTCCGGCGCCGGATCCGGCCGAGGACGACGGCTCCGCCCACGAGGGCGAGCGCCGCGATCGAGCCGCCGGCGAGCAACGGGGTCCGGGAGGACGGGTCGGCTGCCCGGTCAGTGGTCCCGTACCCGCTGGACAGGCCCCGGGTGTCGTACTCGGAACCGGGCAGCTTGTCGGCGTAACGGGCCTTGAGGAGCTTCTGGTAGTCGGCGAGCGACACCGCCGACTGGCCGTCGAGCCCCTCCCGGGCCTGGTCGTTGAGCGGCTCCACGGTGGTGAGCTTCAGCTGGTACCAGCCGCGGATCTGCGGCTCCGTGAAGACCAGGGTGCCCAAGCCCGCCTTGCCGGCGTACGTGGCGTCGCTGTCGCCGTCGCGCACCCCCGCCAGGTGCCAGCCGCCGCCCTCGGTCGGGGCGAGCAGCACCGTGGCGGTGCGGTCGTTGACGGTCGCGTTGAGCGAGGAGACGAGGTGGCTCAGCCTGATGGCCTCGGTGGGGAGCGGCGGGGCCGTGCCCGCGGCGAAGCCCGGGGTGATCTCGTTCACCGCCAGCGGGTCCTTGAGTGTGAACGCGGGCAGGCCCTCGCACGGCGAGGCCGTGTCGGGAATCGTCACCACGGTGTCGGATCCGCCCTGGGGCAGCGGCGTTCCGAGAAAGCGGCAGACGGCGTCGCGGACGTCGGCCGACTTCACCAGGTCGAGGGCGGCCTGGTAGTCAGGGATGTCGGCCGCGCGGGCCGGGCCGACGGCGGACAGCAGTGCGGACGCGCTCAGCGCCAGGACGATGGGCAGCCGGGAGAACCGAATGGTCTCCCGCTTGACGGGCATTCCTTGGTCACGCATGTGTCGCCCTCCTTCTCTGTCTATCGGGAGATGCCGGTACGGGAGTGGGTCCACTTGAACGAGCTGTTGTTCACGTAGTCGCCGTAGTTCCACCACGTGTAGGTGGCGGTGTCCGGCCACGGGTCGGCGACGGCGATGGTGTTGTTCGAGGTGTCGAAGCCGTAGACGATGTTCATGTGGCCACCGCCGGAGGTCCATCCGATTCGGGCGCCGATCGGCCGGGCCGCCTTGACGTCAGTGGTGACCTGGGCGAACGAGGCCGCACTGCTGATCCCGGTACCGGTCTTGGACAGGCCCAGGCTCGACCAGGCGTTGGCCATGTCCCCGAGCGTGGCGGGCTGGTTGTTGCAACTCGGACCGCCGCTGTACTGGGAGGCGCGGTCGCAGAAGTCCGCCTGCGTGGTGCCGAATCCCTGGAACTTGGCGATGGTGAGCCCGGCGGCCGACCAGCACCACTGGCTCTTCTCCTGCTTCAGCATGGTGATCTGGTCGTAGCCGGCCTCCGCCCGGGCCGTACCGCCTGCTGCCAGGAGGATCCCCGAGGCCGCCAGCGCCAAGGCCGGTCCGGTGGCCGCGAACCTGAATCTGCTCATATCCCTGCCTTCCCATGGGGCGAGTGAGTGCCCAGCGACATGAGAGCGCGGACCGCCGCCGATCCCCAGGGGGCTCGTGGAAACTACAGCCGAAGGGGTTGTTAGCCATATAAGAGCTGGATGGCTTGAAATGTGCGTAGCCAGAGGGACGTTGGGGCGCCTGGATTCCACCGGACGCGCGGCGACCTGTGTCGTCCGAGCGGCCCGGGCCGGGGTCGGCCCGGGCAGCGCGGGTCGGTCAGCGGGGTATGCGGTGGCGGCCCCGGGGATGCTGCCGCTGCTCGGGGATCGGATTGCTCTCGGGGCTGAAGTGGCCTGCCTGGCGGGCGATCCAGGCGTATTCGGTGGTGCCGTCGGGGTGGTGGCGCAGTTCCCAGCGGCCGTGGCGGGTGATGGGGGGTGGGGGTGGGGTGTCCTCGATCCGCAGGCTCGTGACCACGCCGACGACGACGGTCGCGAGGGCGAGGGCGAGGAGGACGGCGAAGGCGGTGGCGACGAGGTAGTCGGTCATCGGAGGTATCCGAGGTGGTGGGCGAGGCTTTCGAGGAGGTCGCGGGCCTGGGCGCGGGTGAGGGGGACGGCGAGGTGGTCGCCGGGGGCGGCGTTGATGTCGAGGTCGACGGGGAAGCGGAGCTGGAGGTCGGCGTCGGGGACGGACTCGACGGTGAGGTAGGGGACGGTGGTGCGCTCGATGTGCGGGCGCGGGATGGGGATCAGGTCTCCCATCGCGGGTCGGTCCTTTCGCGGAGGAGGCGGAGGAGGTTGAGGAGGGTGGCGACGGGGGCGTTGCCGAAGTCGATCAGGATGCGACCGTCCACGGTGCCGGGGAGGGTGGCGGCGGAGCCCCAGCGGATGCCGAACGGGCGGCCGGCTTCGTGGAATTCGGCAAGCAGGGCGGTGACCTCGGCGTCGGTGTAGGTGCGGATGACGGGGTCGTCCGGCGCGATCGGTTCCGGGCTCACGCGGCGGCGTCCAGCTCGAACCAGACGCGCTTGCCCGACTTGCGGGGGTCGGCGCCGAAGCGGTGGGTGAGGGAGCGGACGAGGTGGAGGCCGCGTCCGGAGAGCTCGTAGGGGTCGGCGGAGGTGCGGGGTTCGGGGAGGGTGGGGCTGTCGTCGGCGACGGAGACGCGGACGGTGCGGGTGGGGAGGAGGACGACCACGACGGTCGGGGCCTGGCAGCCCGCGTGGCGCCAGGCGTTGACGTACAGCTCGTGGAGGGCGAGTTCGGCGTCGCGGATCAGGTCGTCCGGCCAGCAGGCGAGGGCGAGCACGTCCCGCAGCTCCTCGCGGGCGGCGGACCAGTCGGGCGGGTTGAAGGCACGCATGGGGAACCTCCGAGTGAGGTCGTGCGAGTGGGGAGGGTGAGCGTCGGCGGATGCGTCACCGTGAGCCAGGCCCGGCCATGGCTGCTCTGCGGTGCGAGAGGGCAGCAGGCGCCTGCCGCCCTTACGAACAAGCGTTACTGACGACCCGTCGGATCGCTGTGACATTGACGATAGCCCAGAGCGTCTTCAATTGAAGGCGCGATCTGGAAGATTCCCCCTTGCGGGGGAACCGCAGTATCCGGGCCGCCCACGCATGGTTGGACCGCCTCATGGCGCGCGCGGCAGACTGGTCCCAAGCCACCCCGAAAGGACGACATGCCGCTTCGACGCGACCCGACCTTGCGCCAGCGCCGTCTGGGCGCCGAGATGCGGAAGATGCGAGAGCAGGCCGGTCTCGGCGGCAGTCAGCTCGCACGCGCCCTCGGGCTGAACCCCACGCAGGTCACGCAGATGGAAACGGGCAAGATCGGCGTCAGCTCCGACAGGCTACGGACGGTGGCCGCCGCCTGCGCGTGCAGAAACACTCCCTTGATCGACGCCCTCGCCGACATGGCGGTGGAACGAAAGAAGGGCTGGTGGGAGGAGTACCGGGGAGCCCTGGCGACCGACTTCCTCGAAGTGGCAGAGGTCGAGGGCCACGCCCGAAGGCTCTACACCTGCACGACCACGTACATTCCCGGTCTTCTCCAGACGCGTTCCTACGCCGCAGCGGTGTTCGCGCGCGCCACGCCACTTCCCACACAGCAAGACATCGACCTGAGAACCGAATTCCGGATGAAGCGGCAACAGGTCCTTCACTCTCAGCAGGTCCCCTACCTGGCGTTCATCCACGAGGCAGCACTGCGCATGCAGTTCGGTGGACCAAGGATCCTCGTGGAGCAGCTTTCCGCTCTCGCAGGTGCCTCCGAGATGTCTGGCGTCTCGATCCGGGTGATGCCGTTCAGCGCCGACACCTTTCCCGGGTCCAGCGAGAACCTCACCTTCGCCGAGGGTGTGACCCCCGAGCTGGACACCGTACAGATGGACGTCGCCCAAGCCGTCCAGTTCTTCGACTCGCCAGCACACCTGGCAAGCTACCGATCAGTGTTCGCTCGATTGGAAGCCACCGCCCTACCCGAGGATGAGTCACTGGAGCTCATTCGATCCGTCATGAAGGAAGTTGAGGGTAGGTATGCCTGACCAGGATTGGCAGAAGTCCACCTTTAGCGGTGCACACGACGAGTGTGTCGAGATCCGCACCGTCGATGGGGCGGTAGAGCTGCGGGAGTCCGATGACCCCGGCGTCATGGTCCACACCGACTCCATCACCTTCGCGAACCTCCTCCAAGCCATCAAAGCCGGCGAACTCGACCACCACGCCTGACCACAGGCGGCGGATCTGTAGCGTCGATACCCAGATCACGGAGGCCCCATGACCACCCATGCTTGGCAGAAGTCCAGCTACAGTGGCGCCTCCAGCGAGTGCGTCGAGGTCCGACCGGCTGGAGGCATCGTCGAGCTCCGCGAGTCCGACGACGAGGACGTCATCCTCCGCACCACCCCAGTCGCTTTCGCGAACCTCCTCCACGCCATCAAGGCCGGCGAACTCGACCAGCATGTCTAACCTCCGGCGGTGAAACTGCAGCGCCGATGCCCTCCCCACCCAGATCGCGGAGGCCCCATGAGCACCCATGCTTGGCAGAAGTCGAGTTACAGCGCAGCGAACAACGAGTGCGTCGAAGTACGTCTCACGGACGGGCTGATCGAGCTCCGCGAGTCCGACGACGGAGACGTCATCCTCCGCACTACCCCGACCGCATTCACCGGTCTCCTCCACGTCATCAAGGCCGGCGAACTCGACCACCACGCCTGACCTCCGAACGATCCGGAGCACGAAAGCCCCGCCCCGCCGAGC
>NZ_JBHXKE010000411.1:0-4750 GCF_042722765.1 Kitasatospora sp. NPDC058406 | reverse complement strand
GAGCGCCTGGGCCTCGATCGGGTCACCGAGCGAGGTACCCGTCCCGTGCGCCTCCACCGCGTCCACGTCCCGCGCCGACAGACCCGCCGACTCCAGCGCCTGGCGGATCACCCGCTGCTGCGACGGACCGTTCGGCGCCGTCAGACCGTTCGACGCACCGTCCTGGTTCACCGCACTGCCCCGCACCACCGCGAGAACCGGGTGACCCAGACGCTCGGCATCGGCCAGCCGCTCCACAAGCAGCATGCCGACACCCTCGCTCCACCCGGTGCCGTCCGCGCCCTCGGCGAAGGACTTGCACCGGCCGTCGGCCGCGAGACCCCGCTGCCGCGAGAACCCCACAAAGGTGTTCGGCGTCGCCATCACGGTGACACCACCCGCCAGCGCCGCGTCACACTCCCCACTGCGCAACGCCTGCACCGCCAGGTGCAGAGCGACCAGCGAGGACGAGCACGCCGTGTCGACGGTGACCGCCGGGCCCTCCAGACCGAAGGTGTACGACACCCGGCCCGACGCGACACTGCCGGAGCTGCCCGTGCTGAGGAAACCCTCCACACCGGGCGGCACCTCGGCGGTCTGCGAACCGTAGTCGTGGTACATGACACCGGCGAACACCCCGGTCCGCGAACCGCGCAGCCCCAACGGGTCGATCCCCGCCCGCTCGAACGCCTCCCACGACGCCTCCAGCAGCAGCCGCTGCTGCGGGTCCATCGCCAGCGCCTCACGCGGCGAGATCCCGAACAGCCCCGGATCGAAGTCCCCCGCGCCGTAGAGGAATCCACCTTCACGCGTGTACGAGGTACCGGGGTGGTCCGGGTCGGGGTGGTAGAGGTTCTCCACGTCCCAGCCACGGTCCTCGGGGAAGAACCCGATCCCGTCCCGCCCGGACGCCACCAGCTCCCACAGGTCCTCCGGTGAGGCGACGCCCCCGGGGAACCGGCACGCCATCCCCACGATCGCGATCGGCTCGTCGTCCACCCGGACGCGCCGGGCAGGCGTGGCGGCCGGGCCGTGCTCGTCGGACATCCGCTCGTCGAGGGACGCGGCCAGCAGGGTGGCGTTCGGGTAGTCGAAGACCAGCGTGGACGGTAGCCGCAGCCCGGTCACCGCGTTCAGCCGGTTGCGCAGTTCGACCGCGGTGAGCGAGTCGAATCCCAGCTCGCTGAAGGCCCGCTCGGGGTCCAGGTGGTCGGACGACGCGTACCCGAGCACGGCGGCGACCTGGCCACCGACCAGGGCGAGCAGTGCCCGGGACCGCTCGTGCCCGGGAAGCGCGGACAGCCGTCGGGCCAGCGGGCTGCCGGCCGGGGCGACCAAGGCACGGCCGGGCACGAGGCCGGCCAGCAGCGGCGGCACGGCCTCTGCGGCACGGAGTACCGCGGTGTCGACCGCGAGCGCAGCGACCAGCGGCCGTCCACCGGAAAGCGCCGCGTCGAAGGCCGCGAGCCCCTGCTCGGCGGTCAGCGGCAGGACACCACCACGCCGCATCCGCTCCCGGTCCGCGTCGGTGAGCGTCTCACCCATCCCCGCGTCCCACAGACCCCACGCCAGCGACGTCGCCGGCACACCCCGCGACCGCAACTCCGACGCGTACGCGTCCAGGAACGTGTTCGCGGCAGCGTAGTTGGCCTGGCCCGCGTTACCGAACAGACCCGCCACCGAGGAGTACAGGACGAAGGCACTCAGCGCCCGGCCCTCCGTCGCGGCGGCAAGGTTGCGCGCCGCGTCGACCTTCGCCCGGAACACCACGTCCAGGCGCTCCGGGGTCAGGGACTCCACCATCCCGTCGTCCAACACACCGGCCGCGTGAACCACCGCCGTCACCGGCACGCCCCGCAACGCCTCGGCCACCGCTTCCGCGTCCGCCACGTCACAGGCCACCGCCCGCACCTTCGCCGGAGCAAGCTCCTCGACGAGCCCGGCATCCCCACCGGAACGGGACAGCAACAGCAGATCACGGACACCGTGCGTCTCGACCAGATGCCGGGCCACCAGCCGCCCCAGGGTGCCGGTCGCACCGGTCACGACGACCGTGCCGTCCCCGAACTCCACCGGCGCGGACGCGGAACCCGACAGGCGCACCAGACGCGGCACAGTGACCACGCCCTCGCGAACGACGGCCTGCGGCAGCGGATAGAACACGTCCTCGGCCGCGTCCACCAGATGGAGCCGGTCCGGATGCTCGGCCTGCGCCGACCGCACCAGACCCCACAACGCGGCACCGTCCGCATCGACGATCTCCGCACCTTCCGCACCGAACGTCCGCACCACCAGGCGCGAATCCGACCACGCCGCGTCGGCCAGCCACGCCTGGAGCAGCACCAGCAACCGAGCCGCCCGCTCCCGGGCCGCACCCGCCGCCGTCGCATCCACCAACAGCACCGGCACCGGCACCGGCAGCGCGTCACCGAGACGGATCACCGCACCCGGCACCTCACCCGCCACCTCCTGCGCGGCCCACTCCACACCGAACAGCACACGGTCCGCCGCACCACGCGCCAGCTGCCCGGCCGTCACCGGACGCAGCGTCAGCGCCTCGACCCGGGCGACCGGCAGACCCGTCCCGTCGGCGAACAGCAGCCGCACCGACTCGGCGGAGCTCCCGGCCGTGAGCCGGACCCGCAGTGTGTCGGCGGCCGTTCCCAGGACGCGCACGCCCGCGAAGGCGAAGGGCAACTGCGCACCGTCGGCCGACGGCAGCAGGGCTCCGCCCACGCCGATCGCGTGCAACGCCGCGTCGAACAGTGCCGGGTGCATGCCGTACCCGTCGGTCGGCTGGTCGACCGCAACCTCCGCGAACACCGTCCCGCCGGCCCGCCAGGCCCGGCGCAGACCCCGGAACGCGGGGCCGTAGGACAGACCCGCGTCGGCGAACGCCTCGTACAGGCCGCCCAGTTCGAGCTCCTCCGCGCCGGTCGGCGGCCACACGACCAGATCCGTGTCACCGGCGTCATGGGCGTCATGGGCAGCTTCGGCGGGGTCAGAGGAGAGAACGCCGGTCGCGTGCAGCTCCCAGGAAGCCTCGTCGTCACTCCGGGCGTGGACCGCGACCGGGCGCCGTCCGTCGGCGTCCGGTGCACCGATCGTCGTGCGGATCTGCGCACCACCGGAGGCGGACAGCGTCAGCGGGGCCTGGAGCAGCAGTTCGTCCAGGACCGGCACCCCGGCCCGGACACCGCCGGCGAGCGCCATCTCGACCAGGGCCGTGCCCGGCACGACCGTGGTGCCGAAGACCGAGTGGTCGGCCAGCCACGGGTGGGTCGCGAGCGACAGACGTCCGGTGAGCACGCTCTCCGGCGCGTCCGGGAGCGCGATCGTCGCTCCGAGCAGCGGGTGGCCGGTGTCGGTCAGACCGAGGCCCGCGGCATCGGCCGTCTGCGGGGTCCGGCGGCGGGGCCAGAAGTGCCGGTGGTCGAAGGCGTAGCCGGGCAGGTCCAGACGCGACCCACCGCCGAGCACGGCCTTCCAGTCGACCGTGAGGCCGGCCGCGTGCAGTTCGGCGAGCGAGGTGAGCAGGGTGGTGGCCTCGTCGCGGTCGCGGCGCAGCGCGGCGACAGCCGTCGTCGTGTCGGGGTTCGCGTCCACGACGAGCGAGGTGAGCACGCTGTCCGGACCGAGTTCGAGGACGGCGGCCGTGCCCAGAGCGACGGCCGCGTCGGCGAAGCGGACCGGGCGGCGGACCTGGTCGACCCAGTACTCCGGGTCCGACCACTGACCGGGCGCCACGGCCTCGCCCGTCACCGTCGAGACGGCGGGAAGCACCGGGTCGTGGAAGGCCAGACCGCTCACCACGGCCCGGAACTCCGCCAGCATCGGCTCCATCAGCCGGGAGTGGAACGCGTGGCTGGTCCGCAGGCGGTTGGTCTTCCAGCCCCGCTCGGCAGCGAGTCCGGCGATCCGCACGATCTCGTCCTCGGCACCGGAGACGACCACCGCGGCCGGCCCGTTGACCGCCGCCAGGTCGATGTCCGGGAACGCCCCGCACACCTCCCCCTCCGACGCCCCGACGGCCAGCATCGCCCCACCCGACGGCAGCGCCTGCATCAACCGGCCCCGCGCCGCCACCAACTTCGCCGCATCCGCCAGAGTGAGGACCCCGGCGGCGTACGCGGCGGTGATCTCGCCGACCGAGTGACCGGCGACCACGTCCGGGGTCACGCCCCAGGAGCGCACGAGCGCGAGCAGCGCCACCTCGACCGCGAAGATCGCCGGCTGCGCCGAACCCGTCCGGTCCAGCGACTCCGCGTCCAGCCCGTGCAGCGTCAGCCCCAGCGCCTCGCACGCCTCGTCATAGGCGGTCGCGAACACCGGGAAGGTGTCGTACAACTCCCGGCCCATCCCGACCCGCTGCGACCCCTGCCCGGTGAACACCACCGCCAGAGAGGTGGGCCGGACCTCGGCCGCGGGCTGCGCGGCGGCGAGCCCCGTGAGCAGCTCGTCGCGGTCGGCGGCCAGCACCACCGTGCGCCGGGGCAACGTCGTCCGGTGGGCGAGCGTCCAGGCGACATCGGGCACCGAGGCGTCCGGGTGTGCCAGCAGGTAGCTGTGGAGCCGCTCGACCTGCCCGGTGAGGGCCCGCTCGCTCGCGGCGGTGAGGACGACCGGGGTCATCGGAAGCACCGGGAGCGGTGCCTCGTCCGACGCCGTCGCGGAAGCCGGTGCGCCCGACGGGGCTTCGAGGATGACGTGGGCGTTGGTGCCGCTGATGCCGAACGAGGACACCCCGGCCCGACGCGGCCGGTCGGTCGCG
>NZ_JBHXKE010000410.1:0-4790 GCF_042722765.1 Kitasatospora sp. NPDC058406 | reverse complement strand
CCGATCGCCAAGCCGAAGCAGATCAAGATCGTCGGCGAGCTCCCGAAGACCCGCTCCGGCAAGATCATGCGCCGCCTGCTGCGCGACATCGCCGAAGGCCGCGAGATCGGCGACACCACCACCCTCGCCGACTCCACCGTGATGAACCTCATCCAGGCCCAGCTCCCCCCGGCGGGCAGCGAGGGCTGACCGGGAGCGGCGGCGCAGCAGGGCGGACGCCGCCCGATGCGGTCTACACTCCGCAGCATGCTGCGCGTACTGGCCGTCGACGACGAGGCGCCGGCGCTTGAGGAACTGCTGTACCTCCTGCGCTCCGACCCGCGGGTCCGGAGCGCCGAGGGCGCCGGCGGCGCCACCGAAGCGCTGCTCCGCCTCAGCCGGGCACTCGACGCGGGACCCGACAGTCCGGAAGCCGTCGACGTCGTCTTCCTCGACATCCACATGCCGGGCCTGACGGGGCTCGACATGGCCAAACTCATCGCCGGGTTCGCCCGGCCTCCGCTGATCGTCTTCGTCACCGCCCACGAGAACTTCGCCGTCGCGGCCTTCGACCTGAAGGCCGTCGACTACGTGCTCAAGCCAGTACGACGGGAGCGGCTGGCCGAGGCGGTCCGGCGGGCGAGCGAACTGGCCGAAGCCGCGCGCGAGGGCGCCCCCGTCCCGGCCGACGTCCGGCCGGAGGCGCCCTCCGTCACGGCGGAGAACGCTCAGCCCGGGGGCCCGGCCGAGTACATCCAGGTGGACCGCGCGGGTGTCTCCCGGCTCGTGCCGCTCACCGACATCGCCTACGTCGAGGCCCACGGCGACTACGCACGGCTGCACACGGCCGACGGCGACCACCTCGTGCGGATCCCGCTGGCCGTCCTGGAGGAACGCTGGGCCCCGCACGGCTTCGTCCGCATCCACCGCAGCCACCTCGTCGCCCTCGGTCGCATCGACGAGCTCCGGCTCGACTCCGGGGCGACCACCGTGCGCATCGGGACCACCGTCCTCGCGGTCAGCCGCCGCCACGCCCGCCACCTCCGCGACCTCCTGATCCGTCGCGCCCACGGCTGACACCCGGACGCCGTACCGCCCCACCGCACCGCACCGCGCCGCCGCACCGCCCGCCCGCCCGAGGTCCGGTCCGCACCTCCGCCGTCACGCTCCGCAGCACCTCACCACGGCGTCGGATTCATCCGCACATGACCTACCTTCTTCCGCCGCCGCTCTGTACTCTTCGAGGACTCCGGACGCCCGTCCGGACGGTCCCGCCGAACGATGCCGGAGCCGACGCGATGCCAGCAGAGCACCGACCCCGCCGCGAGGTGGTCACCGGCATACCCAGACGCGCCGGCCGTCCGCCAGGTGACCGCCCGGCGCGCAGCGAGATCGCCGAACGGACACCCCTCGGGGACGTGTACGTGCGCTCCCTGATGCGGAGTCAGCTGCGCGCGGGGCTGTCCGCGCTGGGCCTGCTCCTCCTGTTGGTCGGCACCCTCCCGCTGCTGTTCGCCTCCCCCACCGCCGGCTCCGTCCCGGCCCGCGGTCCGGTCCTCTGGGCCGTGCTCGGCGTGGCCGTCCCCCCGGTGATCTGGCTCGTCGCCCGCCGCTACGTGCGCCGCGCCGAACGCAACGAGCGCGACTTCACCGGGCTCGTCGAGGGCCGCTGAGCACGGCGACGGGATCGGACCGGTGAACCAGACCTACGCGGTGACGGCCGTCGCGCTCGTCGTCGTCGCCACCGTCCTATTCGGCGCGCTGGGCCTGCGCGTCTCCCGCACCACCTCCGACTTCTACGTCGCCTCCCGGACCGTCGGCCCCGGACTGAACGCCGCCGCCATCAGCGGCGAGTACCTCTCCGCCGCCTCCTTCCTCGGCATCGCCGGACTGCTCTTCCTCCAGGGCCCGGACATGCTCTGGTACCCGGTCGGCTACACGGCCGGCTTCCTGGTCCTGCTGGCCCTGGTCGCCGCCCCGCTGCGCCGCTCCGGCGCGTACACCCTCCCGGACTTCGCCGAGGCCCGGCTCGAATCGCCCGCCGTGCGCCGGCTGGCCGCCCTGTTCGTCGTCGGCATCGGCTGGCTCTACCTGCTGCCGCAGCTGCAGGGCGCCGGCCTCACCCTGGAGATCCTGACCGGCGCCCCCGGATGGCTCGGGGGCGTCGTCGTCGCCCTGGTCGTCACCGGAGTCGTCGCCGCCGGCGGGATGCGCAGCATCACCTTCGTCCAGGCCTTCCAGTACTGGCTGAAGCTCACCGCACTGCTGGTCCCCGCGCTGTTCCTGCTCGCCGCCTGGTTCGGCGACGACACGCCGCGGGCCGGGTTCGACGCGACGGCCGTCCTCCGACAGCACACCGTGGTGCGGATCGACGACACCGTCCGGGTCGACCTGGACGGGCCGCTGACCGTGGGGGTCACCGGCGCCATCGACGGTGCCCGCCACGGCGGGGAGCAGCTCACCCTGGACAGGGGCACCCACCGCATCGCCGCCGGGACGGAGCTGTCCTTCGCCCCCGGCACGGAGGTCCCCCGACGGGTCTCCACCGGGCCCGAGCCGGTCCGTTCCTCGCCGTTCACGGAGGACGGCGGCCAGGGCCACCGGCTGTACGCGACGTACGGGCTGATCATGGCGACCTTCCTCGGCACGATGGGGCTGCCGCACGTCGCCGTCCGCTTCTACACCAGCCCCGACGGGCGGGCGGCGAGGCGTACCACGCTGGTGGTCCTCGCGCTGGTCGCCGCCTTCTACCTGCTGCCGCCGGTGTACGGCGCGCTGAGCCGCGTCTACGCGCCCGAGCTCGCCCTCACGGGCGCGGCCGACGCCGCGGTGCTCGTCCTGCCGGAGCGCGTGATCGGCGGCGTGACGGGGGACCTGCTGGGTGCGCTGCTGGCCGGCGGCGCCTTCGCGGCCTTCCTGTCCACCGCGTCCGGGCTGACCACGTCCGTCGCCGGAGTGCTGTCCCAGGACGTCCTGCCCTCGGCGGGGGTCCGGTCCTTCCGGCTGGCCGCCGTCATCGCCATGGCCGTGCCCTGTGCGGTGAGCGTCACGGCCTCCCACGTGCCGGCCGCGGACGCGGTCGCCCTTCCCTTCGCCGTGGCGGCGTCCTCCTTCTGTCCGTTGCTCGTTCTCGGGATCTGGTGGCGCCGGCTGACGCCGCCGGGCGCCGCGGCCGGCCTCCTCGCCGGAGGCGGCTCGGCCCTGGTGGCCGTCCTGGTGTCCCGGTCCGGGATCGCCCCCGGGGGCTGGGGCGACGTCCTGCTGGCCTGGCCGGCCGTCTGGTCGGTGCCGCTCGGCTTCCTCACCATGGTGCTGGTGTCGCTCGCGACACCGCGGCACGTACCGGCCGGGGCCGCCGCCGTCCTGGCGCGGCTCCACCTGCCCGAGGACATGGTCGGCCTCCCCCGGCCGAGGCCGGTCCCCGGCCCGGGCGCCGGTGGCGGCGCCGCCCGGCAGCCGGATCCCGCGGGGCGGCCGTGACCGCGGCGACCGTCACCACCCTGTGCACCGCCGTGGCCGTGCTGCTCGCCGTCGGCTTCCTGCTCGGCCGGGCGAGCGTACGGCGCGGGCCGGCACGAGACCTCGATCTCGGGACCCCGGTCGAGCGGGCGACGTTCCAGACCCTGCACACGGCGTCCCTGGCCGCCCCTCCGCTGCGGGCCGGGCTCACCGGGGACACCGCCCGCAGGGCCGCCCGCCAGCTGCGTTCCCTGCTCGGCACCGAGGCCCTGTGCCTCACCGACCGGGAAGCCGTCCTGGCCTGGGACGGCCGGGGCGCCGACCACCACCCGCAGCGGGTGATGGGGCGGATCACGGAGGTCCTCGCGTCGGGGCGCAGCCAGAGCGTCCACACCGGCTGCGACGATCCCGCCTGCCCGCTCCGCTGGGCCGTCATCGCCCCACTGACCGGGGAGGAGGGCGTCCTCGGCGCGCTCGTGGCCTACGGGTCACGCGAGTCCGCGGTGCTGGTGCGGGCCGCGACCGAGGTCGCCCGCTGGGTGTCCGTGCAACTGGAGCTGGCCGAGCTGGACCGCTCGCGGACGCGGATCATCGAGGCGGAGATCCGTGCGCTGCGGGCGCAGATCTCCCCGCACTTCATCTTCAACTCGCTGGCGGCGATCGCGTCCTTCGTCCGGACCGACCCCGAGCGGGCCCGTGAACTCCTTCTGGAGTTCGCGGACTTCACCCGGTACTCGTTCCGCCGTCAGGGCGACTTCACGCACCTCGCCGACGAGTTGCGCTGCATCGAGCAGTATCTGGCGCTGGCTGGCGCCCGGTTCGGCGACCGGTTGAAGGTGACCCTCCAGGTGGCTCCCGAGGTGCTTCCCGTCACCATGCCCTTCCTCTGCCTCCAGCCGCTGGTGGAGAACGCCGTCAAGCACGGTCTGGAGAACTCGGGGGGCGAGTGCCGGATCTCCATCTCCGCCCAGGACGCCGGCGCCGAGGCGGTGGTGACGGTCGAGGACGACGGGGTCGGTATGGACCCTGCGGAGCTGCGGCGTGTCCTGGCCGGGGAGGCGGGCGGGGCGTCGGGCATCGGTCTGTGCAACGTCGACGAACGGCTGCGGCGGGTCTACGGCGACGACCACGGGCTGGTCGTCGAGACGGCCGTGGGGGCGGGGACGAAGGTGACGGTCCGGCTCCCCAAGTTCCGCGCGGGTGTGCACCGGGTGCCCCGCAGCGGCGCCTGACCCGCCCGGACCCGGCCGGGGCCGGGTCCGGGCGGGGGGGGGCGGGGGGGGGGGGCCGGGCGGGTGGGGCCGGGCGGGTGGGGCCGGGCGGGGGGGGCCGGGGGGGGGGGGGCGGGCGGG
>NZ_JBHXKE010000409.1:0-4814 GCF_042722765.1 Kitasatospora sp. NPDC058406 | reverse complement strand
CCCGACAGCCTTGTGCTGTCGGGCCCCTCGCACGTCCGGTCCGGTCCGGTCGGTCAGGTCAGGTCGTCAGGTCGGGTCGTCAGGTCAGGTCAGAGGTCGAGACCGGTGAGGACCATGACCTTCTCGACGGTGTAGTCGTCCATCGCGTACTTGACGCCCTCACGGCCGACGCCGGAGTCCTTGACGCCCCCGTACGGCATCTGGTCGGCGCGGTAGGACGGCGCGTCGCCGATGATCACACCGCCGACCTCCAGCTCCCGGTGGGCCCGGAAGGCGGTCTGCAGGTCATGGGTGAACACACCCGCCTGCAGGCCGAACAGCGAGTCGTTGACGGCGGCGAACGCCTCGTCGGTGCCCTCCACCCGGTGCAGCGACAGGACCGGGCCGAACACCTCGGCCTTGGCCAGGATCGCGTCGGCCGGCATCTCCGCCAGCACGGTCGGGGCGTACGTCGCGCCCTCACGGGTGCCGCCGACGAGCAGCTTGGCCCCCTTGGCGACCGCGTCGTCCACCCAGGACTCGACCCGCCGGGCCGCGTTCTCGTCGACCAGCGGACCGACGTCGGTCGCGTCGTCGTTCGGGTCACCGGTGACCTGCGCCGCGACCTTGGCGACGACCTTCTCCACCAGCGCGTCGTAGACGGACGCGTCGGCGATCACCCGCTGGACCGAGATGCAGGACTGGCCGCCCTGGTAGTTCGCGAACATCGCGATCCGGGTGGCCGCCCAGTCCAGGTCCGCCTCGGAGGACCAGTCGGCGAGCACCACGGCCGCCGCGTTGCCGCCCAGCTCCAGGGTGGTGTGCTTGCGCGGCACCGAGTCCATGATCTGGTAGCCGACCGTGTCCGAACCGGTGAACGAGATCACCGGCAGACGCGGGTCCTGCACCAGCGCCGGCATCCGGTCGTTCGGCACCGGCAGAACGCTCCAGGAACCGGCCGGCAGGTCGGTCTCGGCCAGGATCTCGCCCAGCACCATCGCGGAGAGCGGGGTCGCCGGGGCCGGCTTGAGGATGATCGGCGCGCCGACCGCGATCGCCGGGGCCACCTTGTGCGCCACCAGGTTCAGCGGGAAGTTGAACGGCGCGATGCCCAGCACCACACCGCGCGGGAAGCGGCGCACCACCGCGAAACGGCCCACGCCGCCCGGGTCGGTGTCCAGCCGCATGGTCTCGCCGTTGGTACGGCGGGCCTCCTCGGCGGCCCAGCGGAAGACGGAGACGGCGCGGCCGACCTCACCACGGGCCCACTTGATCGGCTTGCCGTTCTCGGCGGTGATCAGCTGGGCGATCTCCTCCGTACGCTCGGCCAGCCGCCGGGCCACGTGGTCCAGCGCGGCGGACCGCACGTGCGCGGGGGTCGCGGCGAACACCGGCAGCGCGGCCACGGCGGCGTCCAGCGCCTCCTCGACCTGCGCCTCGGTGGGGATGCTCACCCTGCCGACCAGACGGCCGTCCCAGCTGTTGTGCACCTCGAAGTCGGCGTCGCCGCTCGCCCGGCGGCCGGCCAGCCAGAAATCGTACGTGGTGGTCACCGTGGTACCGGCCCTTCCCTCGACATCCTCAGGGCCCCACGGACGTGGAGCCAGAATCGAGGGTAGGGGCGGGGGCGCGCCGACCGGATTGGCCACGGCGTAGCGTTCACCCCCGCGGCCACTCCACCGCGTCCAGCGGCGCCGCGGCTACTCCTCGCCCGAGCGAAGCGCCAGCCAGAGCTCCATCCGGACGTCCGTGTCGTCCAGCGACCGCCCGAGCAGCTCCTCGACCCGCCGCATCCGGTACCGCAGCGTGTGCCGGTGCACACCGAGATCGGCCGCCGCCGCGTCCCACTGCCCGTGCCGGGACAGCCAGGCCCGCAACGAGGCCACCAGGTCACCGCGCGCCGTCCGGTCGTGATCGCGCAACGGCCGCAACAGGCCCTCCGCGAAAGCCGTCACGGCGTCCTCCCCGAGCAGCGGCAGCAGCGACCCCGCGCCGACCTCCTCGTGGTCCACCGAACGCCGCCCACCCCGCAACGCCACCGCCAGCGCCCGCTCCGCCTGCGCGTGCGCCGTCCCCGCGTCCTCCAGCGCGGCCGGCGCCGAGACGCCCAGCGACAGGCCCTCGTGCTCCTCCACCGTGCCCAGGCACGCCCGGTGCACCGCGCCGTTGTCCAGCGCCAGCACCATCAGCCGAGACCCGTGCGCCCCCTCCTCCCGCGCCACCAGCAGCTTCTCCGCCACCCGCGCCCCGGCCTGCTCCGCCCGGTCCCCCAGCTCGCCCAGCGCCTCCCCGGCGTCCACCCCCTGGCCGGCCCCGGCCACCAGCACCCGGACCGTCCCCTCCGGCAGCCCGCCGAACAGCCCCGCCGCCACCTGCCGGGCGGTCGTCACCTCGCCGGCCAGCACCATCCGCAGCAGCGCCGCGCCCATCTTCTCCTCGGCCTGCCGCAGCTCCCGCGACCGCTCCAGGGTCAGCGTCAGCAACGCCACCGCCGCGTTCAGCACGTAACGCTCGGTCGGCGTGATCCGGTCCTCGGTCCCCACCGCCAGGAACCCGCGCGCCCGCCGGTCCGCGCCCAGCGACTGGACCACCACGTAGTCCTCGTCCGCCGTGTCGATCCCCGGCGACCGCCCCTGCAGAGCCGCACTCGACGGCGCCGGCCGCCGCCGCAGCCGGTCCACCTCGGCCGCCAGCCGGCCCGCACGGCGCGCCGCCCAGTCCGGCGCCACCACCGACAGCGCACCCGACCCGTCGTACAGCGCCGCCCAGCCACCCAGCCGGGCCGCCAGGCGCCGCACCACCGCGGTCGTACCGTCCTTGCCCAGCGCCGCCCGGGTCAGTTCCTCCTGCGCCTCGAAGCTGGTGGTCACCGCCTCGTACTGCTCCGCGGCCAGCGCCGCCGAGACCACCTTGCTGATCGCGATGAACGGCGTCGGCTCCGGCACCCGCAACAGCGGCAGCCCGCGCTGCGCGGCCGCCTCCACCAGCGGCTGCGGCACCTCGGCGTGCGACAACCCGACACCGAGCCCCAGCCCCACCACCCCGGCGTCCGCCAGACGGTGCACGTACGCCTGCAACCGGGCGGCGGTCCGGCCCAGCTTGATACCGGTGGTGAGCAGCAGCTCGCCACCCTCCAGGAACGGCGTCGGGTCGTCCAGCTCGCTGGTGTGCACCCAGCGGACCGGCCGCTCCAGGTGGTCCGCACCGGCGAGGACCGTCAGATGGAGCGAGGTGTTGCGAACGACGGAGGCAAGTGTGGGGGGCATGGCACCTTCGGGGGAACGACCCGACCGCGCCGTTGCGGCCGGGCGAGAAGAGGGCTGAGGGTTCTCGGGAACTCCCTCCTCTCATTATGGACGCCCCGGACAAGCCGCACTGCCGAATCCTCCTCGAAGGCGAGCTTCATCCCCACTTCACCCCCGCAGATCCACCAGCAGCGGTGGCACCTGCTCCCCCGACACCGCCGTCAGCGACACCACCGCGTGCCCCGCCGGCAGCGCGTGCGCCAGATCCGACGGCGACCACCGCAACCGCTCCACTTCCCGCGTCGTCACCGACTCGGTCTGCGCCGTCGTCCCCGACAGCGCCTTCCGCCCCAACCGCCCGGCCCGCCGAACCGCACCGCCCTCCGTTTGCGGGGAATGCGTGACGACCCGTTCATGGATCACGTGAGTACCCCAGGCTTCGGAGAAGAACTTCCCGTCCCACGGCGCAATGCCGGGGAAGACCATCCGACAGCCGACCGCGCCAAACAACGGGGCCCGAAGTGCCTCCGGCAAGTCCATCAACGTCCGGAGCAGCAGCACTGCTCCGGCATTGGCTCCGCGCATCCGCTGCAGGCCACGAACGGTATTGGCGTCCAAAGCCGCGGAAGCGTCGTCCACCACCAGACCGGCGAACAGTGAACGGTCCTGGCGGGAGATCGCCGCCAGGACGAACTGACCAACCACCAGCCGGGACAAGATCCGCGCCGCCTCCGGGTGGCTGCGCTCAGGAAGCTTCACCCGCACTCGCAGCGGGTGGTCAAGGGCCCTCATTGCAAAAGGCGGCCGCCCGGTACCGTCGGTCAGGAAGGCGCCTTCAAAGGCTGGACGGTCCAGCAGTGCCAACCGGTCGGCCAGTAGTGCTCCCGGGTCCTCCGCCCGACCCTGCTGCTGCCTGCGATGTTCGAGATCGCGTTCGTAAGTCGCGAGTCGGCCGGCTTCCCGCAATGCCTTGGTCAATGCCTCGGTCGCGTCCACGTCGCCCGTAAGCAGCGATCGCAGTTCGCGTACCCCAGGGTAACGACCATAGGCCGCGTGGAATGGCCCGACAATCTGCTGGAGGGCCATCCTGGTGCTCTCCGCCCGGGCGATCAGTTCGTCCGGAAGGAGCGCGTCCGCCAACCTGGCCGCAGCCTCGTCGGGATCCTGAGTGGCCCCGTAAAGGTCAAGTCCGTAGGTGCTCCCCGGGTCGCCCGGTGCGATCACCACGTCGTACCAGGAGTCGGGGCCGAGTTCGGAATCCGCGGCCCCGATCACCACGGCACAGGCTGTCCCCGCGAGTGCTTGAAGGCACAACGCTTCAGCTGCCGGCCGGGCCAGCCTCGTCGTCTTGCCGGTACCAGCGGGGCCGACAGCGAGAAGTGACGAGCCCAGCACGGTCGGGTCCAGGGCAAAGCCCGTGGCACGAAACACCTGGGGGTTCTTCGGCACATCCTGCGTCGTGCCCAGTCGCACCTGCTGCAGCAGCAGGTCGTGGGGGGGCGCGCGGGCCCGGCCGGGGGGGGGTTGGGAGGGGGGGGGGGGGGCCGCCCCGCCCCCCCCCCACACCACAAGAACCAAAACCCCCCACGA